>CAZWCK010000027.1:0-13875 GCA_964632625.1 uncultured Oscillospiraceae bacterium | reverse complement strand
AGCCAACATGCGCAAATAGAAATCTTTGATTTCGTAATTTGCACTTTTTTTATAAAATACTTTTCCCTCAAGTATAGAATATGCAATTCTTGTGCCAATTTCAAATCATACAAAACTGAGTAAATTTTCAGACTTTTGCCTTTACTAATCCTATTTAAACCTATTTATATTTACTTTCCCTTGTATTTGTTATATAATAAAATTAAAAATGTTATAGCCTTATGGGCTATGTAAATTTTGTGAACAATATGAAAGGAAAAGGTTATATGAAAAAGGTTGCTATTATTTACAGAAATCAAGACAATTCAGATGCAATTGATCATATGAAGAAGAATCTGACACGAGTTTTTGAGGATTATATTTATGTTGAAAATTATTTTCTGGACGGTCTAGCCAAAGACGAAATTATTGAAGCTGATGCATACCTTGTCTCAAACGAAAATATGCTTTATCCGTTAAAGAAGCATATTAGTAATTTTTATAAGGTAATTCTTATAAATCGAAGTATAAATAAAAAATATCTTTCGGCTATTCTTGAAATAGAAAAAGATACAGATGTACTTGTAGTAAATGATTCCTATGAAAGCACTATTCAAACTACATATACCTTTTATGAATTGGGAATAAGCCATGTCAATTTTATTCCATATGACAAAGAGCTTAGCAAAACAGATATATACAAGAATATTTCCATTGCTGTTACACCTAATGAGGAGGATTTGGTTCCTTCTCATATAGGGACTGTTATTAATATAGGTTATAGAGAAATCAGCTTTGATACCATGTTTAAGTTGATGCATAAGCTTGATTTGGACTTAAAGCTTACAAATAGAAATTTAATACGTCATATGCATTCTGTTGTTGAAGCAAATGTAGATTTTCATTCTAACTACCTTGACAATTATCTTAAGAGCCAGATGCTCAATCGAGTAATCCATGATTCTGCATTTGCGATACTTGTTATAAACGATAGCTTTCAGCTTGTTTACTCTAATGGTAAAGCAAATTCGATTTTTAATATTATTGACGGTACTCCTTATGACCTCACTTCTTTTATGGGAGAACAAGATATTGCTGCAATTAATATTGAAGATTCCACGAATCATTTGATAAGCATTAATGAGGAAAACTACTTAATAGAAAAGTCACCAATTATGTTGATGGATCAAATTGTCGGTTACTGTATTACTTTACAGAATGAAAATGATTTAAGACAATTAGAAAGCAATCTTGCCAGCCATCTCCGCAAACGAGGGCTATATGCTAAGTATAATTTTAGCGATATTATCCATAAATCCTCTGTAATGAACAACTGTATAGCACTGGCAAAAAAAGCTGCTATCACAAATTACACAATACTAATTCGAGGAGAGAGCGGAACAGGGAAGGAGCTTATGGCGCAATCGATACACAATTATTCGCAGAGAAAAGCCGCGCCTTTTGTAGCTATAAATTGCGCTGCATTGCCGGAATCCCTTTTGGAAAGTGAACTTTTTGGCTATGAGGGAGGTTCCTTTACCGGAGCGCAAAAAAACGGAAAAACTGGTCTTTTTGAACAAGCGCAAAAGGGAACTATCTTTTTAGATGAGATTGGGGATATATCCGCCAACCTGCAATCACGTCTGCTTCGTGCAATTCAGGAAAAACAAATTATGAGAATAGGAAGTGATAAAATAATAGATGTTGACGTAAGAATTATTGCGGCTACTAATAAAAATCTAGAGGAAGAAGTGCGAAAAGGAAATTTTCGTAATGATTTGTTTTATCGTTTAAATGTGATACCTATTATCATTGAACCTTTGTGTAACCGAAAAGAAGATATTTTACCTCTTCTGAAAAATTTTCTGGGCGATTTTTATGAAAGAGTTACTTCATCAGAAGAAGAGATGCTTTTAGCCTATGATTGGCCTGGAAATGTAAGAGAGTTGGAAAGTACATCTATATACTACAAAACCTTAGCAAAATTTCCAGATTCAATAAATGCATCTTTCAATCCAACTATTTCTTCATTTGCAATAAATAAGAATGGACAAAGCAAAAATAAGGGCACCCTTATTGTCCGTATTTTAGAATGCATAAATGTATCATCTGAAGTGTTTCATGGTATAGGGAGAACAGCACTGCAAACCAAATTGAGGCAAGAGGAGATTAGAATAGGGGATGGCAAGCTACGTGAAATTCTATGTGAACTTGAGAGTAAAAATCTAATTACCATTAGCAAGGGGCGTAGCGGTGCGCAGATTACTGAGAAAGGGATTAAATATTTACAAACAAATAACAAGTAAAGGCTATTTTACGAACTCTTGAATTCGCATAAAAGTTTCTTCACTAATATCATGCTCAATTTTACAAGCATCTTCAGAAGCGGTATCTTTACTAACACCAATTTTAGTAAAAAAATCAGTAAGGGTTTTGTGTTTGGTGTAAACCTCAGTTGCTATTTTTAATCCCTTGGGCTCCAGAGTAATATATCCATCAGAGTTCATTGATATATACCCATTTTCCCTTAATTTTTTCATAGCAACACTTACACTAGGCTTAGAAAAATTCAATTCACTTACAATATCTATTGAACGAACTTGTCCGATTCTTTCTTTCAAAATGAGGATTACTTCTAAATAATCCTCTGCAGATTGATGAATATTCATAATGACCTCCCAAAATAAATTCAATTCAACTATTTAAATTCCCACCAATTTGGGAAAATTATAGAAAATCCCGTACAATCAACAGGATTAAGTTGTTATCATAAAGCTCTTTTGCCAGATGAGAGTCCGAAAGGGCTTTTGTTATTGTCATTGTGTGCTCAGGGCTTACAAGACTGACTACAGGAATGAGAACGGCGAGCAATACATATACAAAGAGTACGCCTTTTATCATGCCGAAAAGCATTCCGAGGAGACCATCTGCAAAACCTGAAATCCCATCATTGTTTTTCTTTGAAAGAAGCAAGGTAAATAACCAAAGCACTAGCTTTATACAAAACATTACCAAGAGGAAACTCATAATGGTAAAAAGTATGGAAGAAAGGCTCTCTGCCATGGTTTCTGCAACATTACTGCTGAATTCTTTAAGTCCACTTGAGATAATCGTAGGAAGTCCATCAAAAGAGGTTTGCGTATTCGTAAGGTTTTCAGAAAATTTTTGATAAATATTTTTATATATGGAATCATAAATATCTGTTTTTTCAAGCAAAAATTCCTTTACCTGTTTAGACCAGACAAAGCCCAATACAATTGCAAGTATCCATCCTATCATGTGAAGAAATGTGCTAATAAATCCATTCCTATAGCCTTGAACCATGGCAAATATTATTATTGCGCCTACAACAAGATCAAAAATCATATCCTATGCCTCCTTTACATATATATAATACTAAAAATATTAATAAAGTGCAAGGAAAAGGGGGAGAAGAAGTGGAATATAGAAAATACGAAAAGTATTATGTAATGCTAAAGGCTGATCAAATAAAAAGGCAGGAAATCAGTGAGGGTGATACTAACCAAGAAAATAAGGGTGCATGCATTGGAAATTTAAGAATAGAAACGGGAAATGAAAAGGGTGCAATGAAGGTTAATGTAGAAAATTTAACAGTGTATGACAGAAATTATTATATATATAAGCTGTTGTTGTTTGGTAACAAGAATGAAAAAGTTATTTATACTACCATGGGGACTGTGCTATTAAATAAATATGGAAACGGGGAAGGATATTTTAGATTTCTTCCAAAGGATGTAGATGGAAAAGGACACGAACTTGCGGATTTTTCTCACATTGTGGTGGCGGCATTCTCTTTTAGAGATTCAAAGGAACCCTTGCATCCAGTTCTGAAGGGTAACATTGAATGGCCCTTTCAAAAAGAGCAAAAAATAGCTTGCGGTGAAGAAATAGGACGTTTGGAAAAGGATCAAGGAGAGGAGGAATTCTCCTGTGAAAGTGAAACAAATGTGCTTGATAGAGAGGACGATAAAGCAAAGTTAGATACAATTGAACGAAACCGTCTAGATAACTATAACAATTACTATAACGAGTATTTGGTAGGAGCTTTGGGAATGTTGTCAAACAAAAAAGAAAGCTATGAGGAATTGTTGCCATTTGAGAAGGATAAATGTCAGGCAACATGGTACAAAATATCAAGAATGTCAGCACTTCCCATAGTTTCGCCGGGAGCGCATTACTTGACTAATAAGTACAGACATTTCATACTGGGAATTGAGAGGTTTGACCAGAACAATTCGGATAGAAAAGGGGATTATTACATAGGGATTCCGGGCAGATACATGAAAAGTGAGCAACCAGAAGAAGGAAGGTCCGGCTTTGTATTTTGGCAGCCTCTTTTTGGAGCAAGGGCTCAGGCAAAAACCGGGTACGAGAATATATATGGATATTGGATTATCAAAATCGATGCAAAAACCGGGAAAATTTATAGTTTATAGTTGTTTTTTAAAGCAGTTTTCAAACAATTTTAAAGGCAATTTTATTGTAAATTTTAGAAAAGTATGATAAATTAATATTGCATATAAAAATCAGCAAAGCGAGAACCGAATATGTCACAAAATTTTAAAAATTTTTCAGATAATTTAGTGCAAGACCGTTGCAAATTTTTCATTAAGGAGATTGGTAAATTGAAAAATAAAATTTTTTTAATAGTAGTATTAACAGCAATTATTGTTTTTGGACTTGCAGTTTCCAATGTGCTTGCAAGCGATTCTGTTGTAGTAGATATGGAAGGTTTAAAGATACAGGAAGAGCTTCGTGATAATAAAGATATGCAGGATAATAACGCAACGAATGATGGAAAAAGGATTGTTAAGGTTGGTTGGTTTTATAGTCCCGGGGTACATAACATAGGTGAGGGAGAAACTCCTTCGGGATATGATTATGAATATTTACAAGCTATTTCTCAGTACACCAACTGGGAATATGCATATGTAAAGGGAACATGGGCAGAATGCTTTGAATGGCTAAAGAATGGGGAGATTGATCTTTTAAATGTGGTAAACAAAACACCGGAGCGTGAAAAGATCTTTGATTATTCTTATACTTCTGCAGGAACAGAAATGTGTTGCCTTTTTATTGATATTGACAACTTGAAGTATGCGTATCAGGATTTTAACAACTTTAATGGCATGGTTGTAGGAATTGAAGAAGGGACTTTTCAGCAGGAGGTACTTGCAGAATATGCACAACAAAATAGCTTTACATATTCCACAGTAGTATATCCAACCTTGGCAGAGGCCTGCATTGCAGTTTCGGAAGGGAAGATTGATGCAATATTAGCCAGCAATACCGATATTATTTCAGGCTACAAAGCAATAGCGCAGTTTAATCCAATACCGTTTTATTTCGCTACAACCAAGGGAAACACAGAATTGTTGTCAGAATTGAACAATGGAATTAATTCACTTATGACATATTACCCAGATTTTAGCAGTGATTTGTACAGTAAATACTATAGTGGGGATGCAAGTCCTATGGTCGTTTTTACAGAAGATGAATTGAATTTTATTAAGGAAACCCCGGAAATTAATGTAATGTATGATCCAAACTGGCGGCCTATCGAATATTATGATGAGAAACAAGGAGGTTGTGCAGGGATAGTACCGGATCTTTTGGCTTTAATTTCCCAAAAGACTGGTTTGGTTTTCAATTTCCAAAACAGTGGAAATGTCGTAGATTTACTTAAAGAAATGAGTGCAAAGGGAAAGGGCAACAAAGGGGAAGAGAATAGTATTACTTCCATTTCTTTTGACTATAAATGGGCAGAAAAAAATAATGTGGAAATTACTCAACCATTTATGGACTTTTCGATAATGTATGTAACCAAAGCAGGTAATAAAGACTTAAAAACAGTTGCTTTGGTTGATTTTAATTACATTACTGAAAAGGTAAGGAAATTGGCCCCTGATTTAGAGCCTACATATTTTGAGAACTTCGCAGAATGCATAGAAGCGGTGTACAAAGGAGAGGTAGATTGCACATATTTAAATAGTTGTGAAACTGAATACTACATGACAGTACCAAGATACAGAGACTTAAGTTACCATACTACCAATTTGTTTTCTCAGAAATTATGCATTGGTATTTCGGAAAATTCAGATCCAAGACTGTTTACAATTATCTCAAAATGCTTACAAAGTATTCCGGATAGCGAAATAAAAAACATGGTTTATAATAATTCATATCATGTTGCTCATATTACGATACAATCATTCATTAAGGCAAATCCGATGCTGTTTTTTTTAATTGCGTTAGTCTTCGTTTTATTAGTTTTTGTAGCAACTGTTATGAATTTGAGGAGCAAAATAAAAGCCAGCATGCAGATGTCCGTTGAACATGAAAGATATCAGCAACTCGCAGAAATGACGGGTGAGCATCTTTATGAATATAATTATATTACAGATACTCTGTCCTTTAACAATGCTTCTGTAAAGTTTTTTGACTGCTTTGGAGGGTTAGATGTAATTGAAAACTACAAAACCAGAGTCGATGCTTACGTTTCCCAACACGCAGGTTTTGAAAATACAATTTATAGCTGCTTTTTCGAGAAGAAAGACGGTACCAAAGACATAAACCTCGCAAACAAGGAGATGGAACGTTGCTGGTATAGGGTAATTACCAAAATAATAAAAGACCCGGAAGGAAAGCCTATCTATGCCATTGGAAAAATTCAAAATGTTCAGTATGAGCATGAGGAAAGGGAAAGCTTAATTGCATCCGCAAGACACGATGGATTGACAGGAATTTATAATGCAAAGGCCTTCGGAGAAATAGCAAATAGTTCAATAATGGAAGGCAGCACCCTTCTTATAATTGATGCGGATTACTTTAAGAGTGTCAATGATAGATACGGACATTATGCCGGAGATAAGGTTTTAATAAAAATAGCTCAGATTATCAAAGGTATGTTTGAAGGACTTGGAGTGACAGGAAGAATTGGCGGAGATGAATTTGCAGTATTTATTTCGGAAAGAGTTGAAAGAGGAGTAATAAACGAACGATGTGAAAAATTATTGAAGGAAATTTGCAATGTTGGAATTTTGGTGGAGTGCTATAGCAATAATAGTACTCATATTGAAATGATAGAAGGGCTTACTGTAAGTATTGGCGGTGCCTTTGCAGCCTCTGAAGAAAAATACAAGGAATTGTATAAGCGTGCGGATAGTGCTCTTTATAAAGTAAAAAGAGACAGTCGTAATGGTTATAGGATTCTTTAATAATAGATGTATTCTAATAAACTTTTTACTTGAAAAACAATGATTTTTGTGGTAGCATTAAAAAGCATATGAAAAATTTTATGGTTGAGGCTTTAATAGAAGCCCAGAAAGCTGAAAAATGCGGGGAAGTACCTGTTGGTGCAATAGTAGAAAAAGATGGACAAATTGTAGGGCGTGGTCATAATTTGACAGAAACTCTGAAGGATCCAACGGCTCATGGAGAAATGATAGCAATTAGAGAGGCAGCAAGGAATCTAGGGGGATGGAGGCTGTTTGGCTGTAATTTATATGTTACCTGTGAACCCTGCAGCATGTGTGCAGGCGCTATTGTTTGGTCGAGAATTGACAAGGTAATAATAGGAACCATGGACCCAAAAGCAGGAGCTTGCGGATCGGTCTTCAATATATTGCAAGAAGAACGACTCAATCACTATGTTGAAATACAAACCGGAATTATGGAGGAGGAATGCAGTGCCATAATGAAGGAATTTTTTCGAAAACTAAGGAAAAAGAAATTGGAGGAATCAGAATGATGAAAAGAATAGGCTCTATGTTATGCCTGGCACTTATTATGGTATTGTTATCGGCCCCTCTCTGTTTTGCAGGCACATTAGAGCTAGTAGATACTTACCCAAAGGAAGGTCAAGGTAACCTTCAAAACGTAAATTGTGGTGTGAAATTGTATTTTGACCAAGGTATTTATTCAAAAGAAAATGAAAAAGCTAATGCAGAATGTTTTAAGCTTTTTGATGAGAAGGGTAAGGAAATTCCTGTAATAGTACTATATGACAAAAAAGGAAAAGAAGACAATATGATGATGGTACTTGCAAAGCATGACTTAAAAATAAATGCAGAGTATTCACTTGAAATTTCAGGAGATATGGAAGCTAAGAGTGGTGACACATTAGATAAGGATTTGAAACTTAATTTTAAAACCAGAGATACTTCTAAGGACATGTGGGCAAACATGATAATGATGGGAGCAATGTTTGTAGGTATGCTGTTCTTTTCCAGCAAAGCCATGAAGAAGAAACAAGAAGATGACAAAAAGGCAAAGGCAAAGGAAGAGAAAGTAAACCCATATAAGGTGTCAAAGGAAACAGGAAAACCTGTAAAAGAAATTGTAGCAAAGGATGAAAAAGAAAAAGCTAAAAAGGCTGCAGCAGAGGCACGAAAGGCAGAGAGAACTAAATCCGGTTATACCGATGAAGAAGAAATCGATAGTTGGACCCAAAGAGTAAAGGGACCAAAACCGATTACGCCAAATGGCAAAAGCTATAAAACCTCAAAGCAAAAGCAAAGAGATATTCAGGCAAAGGCAAGACAAGAAGCAAATAAAAAAGGTACAACAAATCCAAAGAATAAATCAGGCAAAGCAAAAAATACCAAAAAATAACATATAAGGTCTAACTTCGGAAAATCTTCGAAGTTAGACCGTTTTATTAATTAAAAAGGTGAATTAAAGTATCAAACCGGATTAAAGAGTATTAGGAGGTAGCACGTGAATTCAATTAGTGTAAAATCATATGCTAAAATCAACCTTTCAATAGATGTTCTGGGCAAATTACCCAATGGTTACCATCAAGTGGAAATGATTATGCAGCAAATAAACTTGTGTGATAACATAAGTGTGAAATGGATTGAAAGTGTACAGAGCGGACCCAAAGACCACAGAGCTTCAAATAATTTAAAAGTTCATGGCGTTCAAGGTGATCTCAAAATGCAAATCACAAAAAGGGATGCCAAAACTCAAATATTGGTAAAAACCAATAGACCATATTTGCCAACGGATGAAAGAAATATAGCATACAAAGCTGCAAAGCTTATGCTTGATATATATGGAGATGATAGTTCGAAAAGAAAAGGGGTTAGCAAGGGGCAAATTAGGATTGACATCAAGAAAAGAATTCCAGTAGCAGCAGGACTAGCAGGTGGCAGCGGAAATGCGGCAGCGGTTTTGATTGCCATTAACAAGCTATGGAATTTAAAATTATCAGTAGAGGAACTTTGTGCTTTGGGAGAGAAGCTGGGCTCAGACGTGCCTTTTTGCATAATGGGTCAGATGAATGCTGCAGATGCGGCCTTTGCATATGGAAGTGGGACAAGCTTGAAGCCTGTAAAAGGATTGGACAGGTATATAGTATTGAGCAAGCCACCTATTAGTGTTTCTACAGCACAGGTATATTCAGAGATAGATGCTTGGCAAATAACTCAAAGACCAGACAACAAGTGTCTTATAGAGGCACTGAATAGCGGCAATATTAAAAAAATTACAGAGAACATGGTAAATGTTCTCGAAGCATATACAACCTGGGCATATGATAAGGTGGCTTATACCAAAGATGCTATGCTAAAAACCGAAAATTATGAAAAGGTAATGATGAGCGGAACCGGACCTACTATTTTTGGTGTTTTCAGAGAAGAGAAGTCAGCACAAAAGGCTTTTGAACTTATGAAAAAAATTAATAAGGAGACGTTTATAACACATACAACCTGCAATAATACTTTTTGCAGTTAGAATGTAAAAAAAAGAAAACCATTGGCGAGGTACTTCATTGCTGATGGTTTATTATTTTTTGTAATAAAACTATATTGCATTGAATATATTATCTCTAAGTAAAAATGTGTATAAAGGGGGACATACCATGATATATGATGAGAAAAACATTCCTGCTTTTGCTTTACAACCCGCAAAAGCTGCAGAGGAAATATTTGATGAGGATGACGGATTTGATCCTACTATCTATGATAGGCTTTTGAAGCCTAGAAATTCCGTCATGAGCAAAGAAGAAGCAGAAATGAGGAATGAGGAATTTGAAAACATAGAATATGAAGTATATGATTTAGATAATGATAGCCTGAAGATGAAGGAACCAAGCGGGGAGCCTTTGGGAGAATTAAAACAGGAAACAGAGCCAAGCATACAAGAAACAGATCTGGAAAAAGAAGATATACAGGTATTACAAGAAGAAGCTTTACAACATTTACAAGAGCCAAAACAACCAACATTGCAAGAGCAAAGCAAAGAAAAACAAAGACCTCAAAGTATTGACGCAACAGTCATTCCACAAGAAAAATTAACCTATAGCCATTTTAAGTTATCAAACTCAAAAGAGCAGCAAGGAACCAAAATCTTCATGGAAGAAGATATTCTGGTACCCGATGTTAAGCCCGATCTTTCCCAGATATTATCCATGGAGGGGAGGGCGAGAGTGGATACAAAAGAATATACTACAGGGCCTCGAGGCGATGAAATAGTAAAGGCAAATGGCGAAATTTTGTTGCACACTATGTATTTACCGGAAAAAGGCAACAGCAAAGAACCAATTATTACCATACAGTCAGCTTTACCATTTTCCTTGGAATTTCCGGCAAGTCTATCACCATTTTCCAGTGTCATAATAAATCCGGTTATAGAAGAAGTGGATTTCAGCGTAATAAATGAAAGAAAGTTCAGAGCTAAGCTTGTTATCATCATGAATGTGTTGGAATACGAAGAGCAGGACGTTCAACTATTTGAAGGGCTCAAGGATGAGGTTGAGCTTCTTAAGGAAAATATGGTTCTTACAGACATTATTGAGCGAAAAACAGACGTAGTGGACTTAAATGAAGAGTTGGTTTTGAAAGATAACCTGCCAAAACCAGAAAAAATTCTGAAACAAGACATACATATTGCCGAAAATCACAGACAAATATCTGAAGATAAAGCTGTAATAAATGCCACGGCATACTTAAGTGTAATGTATCTTGCTCGAAGTGAGCAGGAATCAAAAAAGGAAAAAGAAGATTTCTCTTCAGTGGAGAGTCTTAAAACTTCGGAGCAGGGGGCTTACAGCAACATAGAAAATGCAAACTTTGATTTAGGATATGAACCTTATATGTACCAAGGAAAGGTAGAATTTACCCATTTTATCCCTCTTTCTAATTGTAAAAATGCATCAGGCTGTAAAATTTCTTTCAATCACTCAGGCTTAAGCTTAAAAATAAAAGAGGATGCATTAGCGGAGGAAAAGGTTTTCGTGCTTTCGGGAGAAGTATCTACAGGTGTTGAAGTATATAAAAACATTGAAAAAGAGATAGTTACCGATATTTATCATAAAGAGAAAAATATTAGTTGCGACTTCAAGACCTTATCTGTAGCAACTCTTTGCGGAAGCGGAGTTCTTGAAACATCAGCAAGAGAAATAGTAAATATCCCTGCTAAATTCGGTGACGTCGGAAACATAATATTTGTATCGGGAGCGGTAAAAAAGGTAGAAAATCATATAGAACAAGGAAAGAATATTGCCGTTGGAAATTTGGAGGTTACAGTACTTTGCACAGGAGGAAATAAGCAAGATCCCATTTTTAAGCTTAATACAGACTTAAAATTCCGCGGAGCCATGGAAATTCCGGGAATAATGCCGGCAATGATTTCAAAGAACGATGTTGGCATTAGGGAAATATGGTGCGACAAAATAAATGATAAGCAAATAGAAGTGAATGCCAGTCTTGTAATGTCTGCAACGGTATTGGAAAACAGAAAGTATAGTTTAATAAAGAATGTTTACCTGGGGCAAAGTGACTATGATGAAATCTCAAATCCTTGTATGATAGTATATATAGCAAAAGAAGGGGATAATCTTTGGAGTATTGCGAAGAAATTCAGAACGACCATTGCTGATATCAAAACAACAAATGAGATGGAAAACAGAACGGAGGTCAGTGCGGGAGAAAAAATACTGATTGTATATTGAACTGATATGCACAGTTTCAATAGAAATAGAAATATAATAAATTATAATTGTATAAAAATTAAATCTTGTGGAGAAACTCTTAAATACAAAACCTAATGCTTATATGCTTATTTTTCGGTAGATAATAAGAACGCTTATTCTAAATTGTTATTTCACTGAATATTTGGAGAGCATAGCAAACTGGGAATGGCATTAGGTATGAATTAGGAGGACAATATGAGATTTGATAAACAAAAATGGCAGATGATACTGTTGCTAATAATATGCTTGGCAATTTTTACGGGGATGCATACATATGGGGCAACATTATTTAAAGAGGACAATGACTGTCAAGGAATAATACGTTTTCATGTAGTTGCAAACAGTGATTCTGATGGAGATCAGGAGTTGAAGCTAAAAGTTAGGGATGGACTTCTTGATATCATGAATGAAGAGTTAATAGAGGAAACTATGGAGTTGAAGCCTTCAGATTTAGGGGGAGCAAGAAGCATAGGAGAAGAGGAAGAAAACTTAAAGCTTTCTGTGGAACAAACACGATCCTATATTAACAAAAATATAAGCGATATTGAAAAAGAGGCAGAGAAAATAGTAAATGCAGAGGGGTATGATTATGAAGTAACCGCAACCTTGGGAATCTGCTACATTCCTCAGAAAAAATATGGTGATATTACCTTTCCCGCAGGAAATTATGAAGCACTGAATGTAAAAATCGGTGAAGCAAAGGGGCATAACTGGTGGTGCGTATTGTTTCCACCTTTGTGCCTGATAGATGGAAGCAATGAACAGGATCAGCAGGAGCAATTATTGGAAGAAAAAAAATCTAATGATGTAGTTGATTCGCTGCAAAATACCAAGTCACAGGATTTGGGAAAGGACGTAGTTGCAGGTGATAATTCAGGAAAAATAATTCTTAAATCCAAGACCTTGGAATTGCTTGATAAAATGAAAATAACTGATAAGCAAGAGCGTGAACTGCATATACGAAAAGAACATCAAAAAAATGAAAACGCCTAAAGTGTTATTAAAAGCTGTCGATATATAGGTATAAAGTAAAATCGAGTTAAAAACCATTAAAAAATGGAAAGGAGCAGATGATTATGCCTATTATACCTATTATGCAGCAGGCATCTGCTGTTTCAACAAAATCTACAGCTTATGAAGGATCAGTACAGTCTACTGATGCAAATGCAAAAGGAACAGCAGGAGTTGAACAGATAAAAGCTATCCCAAAACAGGACAATTTTACAAAGAGCGAGACCCCAAAGGATGTTATTTATCCAAAACCGAAGGGACTCACCGCTGATGAATTAAGAGACATCAGTGAACAGAGAATTTCGGCTTTCAAGAAGATGATAAGCAGCATGATTGGAAATCAAGCTCAGAATTTTAAGTTTAGTGAAATTGAACTTAACAAGAATACTATTGAAAACTTAGATTTAAGCAAAGCTAATCTTGAAAAACTGAGCAAGGAATTTTCAGAAGATAAGGATTGGGGTGTTGATGCCATTGCAACAAAAATTATGGATATGGCAACCTCACTTTCAGGAGGAGATCCGGAGAAAATAGAGGTGCTAAGGGCAGCAGTCCAGAAAGGCTTTGATGCAGCTGGAGCGGCTTGGGGAGGAGAACTTCCAGACATTAGCAAAAAGACTTTAGATGAAATAATGACCAGGTTTGATTATTGGAAGGATAATGGAAGCTTGGAGGACTACAAAATGAATGCCGACCAAGCAGGAAAGAATGCGTCCAAGATTAAAAACTAAAGTAAAAAAACATAGATGCGAATTGAGAACTAAGGGATAAAACCCAGAATCTCGGATTTAGAACCAAAAAATATTAAAGAAAAAAGGAATTCCTAAGCTAAAATGGCACGGGAATTCCTCTTTTTTTAAAATTCATAATAAAGAGACACCATGCACTAA
>CAZWCK010000026.1:3749-13924 GCA_964632625.1 uncultured Oscillospiraceae bacterium | reverse complement strand
GAGACATATATTGGCAGTGGATATTTTCAAGGATATTAATTATACTTCATATGATGAAACTAGACAAAAAGGCAATATTTTTGTAATGAGCTCAGAAATGAAAAGTGCTTACAACGGTGCGGTAATTAATCAAGCAATGAATATTCCAAGGGAAATAACGGAGAACTTGGATGTTGCATATACCCCTTTAAACGGAACAGGAAACAAATCTGTTAGAAGTATGCTTGCGACTATTGGCATTAAGAAGCCATATATTGTCAAGGAGCAGGAGCTTCCTGATGGGGATTTCCCGACTTGCCCATATCCAAATCCTGAAAAATTGGAAGCACTTCAAAAAGGACTGGAGCTTTGCGAGAAAGAAAGACCGGATATATTAATAGCAACAGACCCGGATTGTGATAGAATGGGTGTGGTTGTGAGACAAAAAGAAGAATATATTCCACTCACAGGAAATGAAACAGGTATACTGCTATTTGACTTTATATGCAACTGCAGGAAGAATACCGATAACATGCCGGAAAATCCTGTGATGGTGCGTACAGTGGTGACCACCAAAATGGCAGATAAGATTGCAGAAAAATATGGTGTTACTGTCAAAACTACATTGCCGGGGTTTAAATATATAGGGAAATACATAGGGGACTTGGAAAAAGAAGGCCGTGAGAAGGACTATATATTTGGGTTTGAAGAAAGCTACGGTTGTTTGTCAGGAAGCTATGTAAGGGATAAAGACGGTGTAAATGCCAGTTTGCTGGTTTGTCAAATGGCAGCTTTGAACAGGTCAATAGGTAAAACCTTGATAGATAAGCTTCAGGAAGTGTATGAAGAATACGGGTACTGCAAAGAGGAACTTATTGATTTTGCATTTCCAGGGGTAAAGGGAATGAATAAAATGGCAGAAATAATGACTAAATTTAGAAGCAAGACTTTGGAAACACTTGCAGGTGAAAAGATTACGGGTTATGTTGACTATATGAATCCCAAAACAATGAAAGAAATTTTGCCGACTGAGGATATTATTCAGTATGAGTTGGAAAATGGCAGTGGATTTACAATTAGACCTTCAGGGACAGAGCCTAAATTAAAAATTTATATTTCTGCAATAGGGAAGAATCAAGAAGAAGCAAAACTAAGGATTAAAGCAATGAAAACAGACTTGGGAGAAATTATCAAGAAGGCGGAATAATAATTTTCTGCAGGAATAATATTGAAAATGGAGTATTATTTATGAGTAAGGTATTAATAGGATTAGACAAAAGTAAATCCTTCAGGGTGTATCTGACTATTACAACAGAGATGGTTGAAAAAGCTAGAAAAATACACGACACTACGCCGGTAGCTACTGCAGGGCTTGGAAGAGTTCTGACAGGTGCAGGACTTATGGGCTTGATGCTGAAGAATGAAACCGACAAGGTAACTGTGCAGTTCAAGGGGGAAGGCCCAGCACAACAGATTTTAGCAACAGCTACGGCAAAAGGCACCGTAAAGGGATATATTTCAAATCCTTATGTGGATATTCCACTAAAAGAAAACGGAAAATTAGATGTTGGAGGTTCACTTGGAATCGGTGAATTGACGGTAATAAAGGATCTGGGACTTAAAGATTCATACATTGGAAAGATAGCGTTGGTAACTGGTGAGATAGCTGATGATTTGACAGCCTACTACTTTATTTCTGAGCAGCAGAATTCATCAGTAGCTCTTGGAGTAAAGGTTGACAGGGACTGTTCCGTAAGTGCTGCTGGAGGCATGATTATACAAATGCTTCCGGGTGCTATGGAAGCTTCCATAGATGCACTAGAGGAAATGCTTGATAAAATGCTCCCGCTTACAACGATAATAGACGGGGTAGTGGAAAAATCGCAGGGAAAGTCAGAAACTGGTATGCTGCAGGATTTTAGCAATGAAATATTTAAGGAAATGCCCGAGGAGTTTTCTTTGGAAGTTTTGGAATACAGGGATTTGAATTGGGAATGTGATTGCTCAGAAGAAAGATTGGAACAGGTAGTGATTGCAATAGGCAGGAAAGACTTGAAACAGATAATAGAAGAAGATGGTCAGGCCGAATTGGTTTGCCAGTTTTGTACCCAAAAATATTTTTTTGATAAAGAACATCTGGAAAGATTGTATAACCAGATATAAAAGGTAATGCAACGTATCGTCATGGAAAGCGCCGGATTAATGCTGGTGCAAAACCAATTATACGGAAATAAAGTGAGGGATATAATTGAATGATTAAGTTGGGTGTAATTTTCGGAGGACGTTCAGGTGAACATGAAATTTCGCTAATGTCAGCAGCTTCGGTTCTTAGGGCTATTGACAGAAGTAAATTCAATCCGATTACAATAGGAATAACCAAGAAGGGTCAATGGCTTTTATTTGAAGGTAGCATTGAGAGCATAGAAGATGGAACATGGGAAGAAAGGGCTTCGTTATTTAATATAGGAAGCCTTCCTCAAATAATTGATTTTGCACTGCCCGTACTTCATGGTACTTTTGGTGAGGATGGAACTATACAAGGAATGTTTGAAATGTTAGACATACCTTATGGAGGCTGCGGAGTACTGGCATCTTCTGTGGCAATGGACAAAGCATTAGCACGAGAGGTATTTCTGAATCAGGGGATACCGATGTGTAAGCATCTTCTTATTACAAGACGACAATTAGAAGGTGATTTCAATAGTTCTGAAAAGGATGTACAATTTAGCAATAGCAGTATTCTTAGTGAAATAGAAAATCAAATACCATATCCGGTGTTTGTTAAACCATCAAATATGGGCTCAAGCGTAGGAATTTCCAAGGCAAAAAACACCGAAGAATTGAGAAAAGCTTTAAATGAGGCCGCAAAATATGACAGAAGGATATTGATTGAACAGGGAATAGATGTAAGAGAATTGGAAACAGCTATCCTAGGGAATGAGAATCCTATGATTGCAGGGGTTGGCGAAATTCTTCCGTCTGCAGAATTTTATGACTATACAGCAAAGTATTTTGATGGGGGTAAATCGCAAATTTGTTTGGATGCAAATGTTTCTGAAGAAATAAAGAATCAGATAAAAACTATTGCCATTAAAGCATATACAGCCATAGATTGTCAGGGCTTTGCAAGGGTTGACTTTTTCTTGGAAAAAGAAACTAATAAAATTTATTTGAATGAAATAAACACAATACCGGGATTTACGAAAATCAGTATGTTTCCGGTGCTTTGGATGGAGACAGGAATGAGTTATGCTCAGTTAATAGAAAGGATTATAGAGTTGGGTTATGAAAGACATAATGCTAAAGATAATAGGTAGACAGGTAGGAGCCGGCATTGAGGAGGATAAGTTGGAATTTATTACAGAGGGTACTTTTTCAAAAGATGAGGATTCACTGTATCTTTCCTATGATGAAAGTGAGCTTTCGGGAATGCCAGGCTGCAAAACCACTTTGAAATTTACCGGAAATAAGGTAAAAATGAACAGATTAGGTGAAACTGTGGGTTTGGATACGGTAATTGAATTTGAAAAAGGAAAAAGATTTATAGGATACTATGATACTCCTTATGGGGCTGTAGAAATGGAGGTTCTTACCAATAGTATTAAAAATAACCTTACAGAAGACGGTAAGGGCAATGTTGATATAGATTTTCATATCAGTCTGAAAGGCTTGACGGATGTAAGAAACAATTTAAATATTCAAATAATGTAATTTGTATTTTAGTAGTAAAAAAAGGGGAGGAACTAATGAACAGAAAAATAGTAAGATGGGTTGCCATATTAATCGCAGTGGCTATGATTATTACATCTTTTTCATTTGTAATGTTTTTACCGGGATTATTTGGAGCGGCAGGTGTGACAAATGAGTACATTGCATATGGTACAACAACTGCTTCTGAGGAAAATTATCTTAAAGGGCAATTTGTATCCTTGGATGAATATGTTAAATTTATTCATGATAACTATAAGGATAAGATAAGCTATGAGGATTTGATGAAGGGTGCATATGCCGGGATTATAGAGACTTTGGGCGACCCATATAGCGAATATTATATGAGTGATAGTGACAGTAAAGATTTTACTGAGACCGTAAATGGTGATTATGGAGGTATTGGAGTTACTATTTCCTTCAAAAATGGAGTATGTGAGGTTGTCGCAACTACCAAAGGAGCACCTGCTGCTGAAGCTGGAATGAAAAGTGGCGATAAGATAATAAAAATAGATGGACAGGCTATAATCCAGAATAATGCAAAAGAAATTGCTCAAAAACTCAGGGGCAAAAATGGAACAATTGTAAATGTGGTTGTTGAAAGAGTTGGTAAGGAAATAGAGTATAATATTGTTAGAAGCAGAATACGCAGTGAATGTGTTAATTATAAAATGTTGGAAAATGACATAGGCTATATTTCCATGTCGGGGTTTGACGATGATGCCAGCCTTGAGTTTAGGAAGGCAAAGATTTCATTGATGAATGAAGGCGCGGATTCCTTGATAATAGATTTACGAGACAACCCCGGAGGGCTGGTTTCCATGGCGGTGGATATTGCAAATCAAATTTTGGGAAAGGGATATATTATGCATTTGAAAGCACAGGGTGAGTATTTTGACAGCTATAGTGCCACAGATGCAGAGCAACTTGATATTCCCATTGCAGTGCTGATAAATGAGGGCAGTGCAAGCGCCTCAGAAATATTGGCAGGAGCATTAAAGGACAATAAGGCTGCAATATTTGTAGGAACCACAACCTATGGAAAAGGTGTTGCTCAGCAAGTTTTATCTTTTAAAAATGGAAATTCTATGAAATTATCAATCTGCTATTTTGAAACACCAAATAAATCAGTGATTCAAGAAGTGGGAATATCTCCGGATGTGGTTGTAAGAAACATAACTGGAGAGGAAAACAAGGAATTACAGGAAAAGTATAAAGATTTAGTACCTATGGCAGAAAGAGTAAAACCCGTAATAGGAACTGTGGGACTCAATGTATATGCGGCACAGGAGAGACTCGCTATGCTAGGGTATTATAAAGGAAATTTAACTGCAAAGATGGACAAGGAAACCATGAAGGCTGTAAATGATTTTCAAAAAGAAGCAGGTTTGTCACAGTATCAATGTTTAGATTTTACAACAATCAATAAGCTGGAGAAAGCCACTTACAACTATGCTTTTGGGGTCTCAGATGAGGATTTACAGCTGAATAAAGCAGTTGAATTGCTTAAAAACTAAATAAAAATGTTAAAAGGCAATTAGATTCAAAAATAAAATCAGATTGAGTTAATGTATAAACTCAATCTGATTTTTAAAATAAGGGATTAAATTATAATGAGTGTCATATAAGTAAAAACAGTAACGCAAAAAATGTGATAAGGTGGATAGTGCCATGTCATTTTTGGTATCATAAATATATTGTAAACAAATTTTGAATAAAGTCATAAATTATATTGTATTTTTGAAGTGGTTTGATATAATTAATGGGTTGTTTAAAGTTAAAATATAAGAGAGGTGAGGAAAAGTGGCATATAATAAGGTTGGATTTGATGCAAATAAATATATAGAAGAACAGTCGAAATCTAGTCTGGAGCGTATAAATCAAGGCAATGGAGAAAGATTATATTTGGAATTTGGTGGCAAACTTGTACATGACAAGCATGCCATGAGAGTCCTTCCCGGATTTGATGAAAATGCAAAAATTAAGCTATTGCAGAAATTAAAGGCTCAAACAGAGATAATTATCTGCATATATTCAGGCGATATTACCACAAACAAGACACGCCAGGATTTTGGAATTACTTATGACTTAGAGGTTTTAAGATTAATAGATATGTTTAGGAAATTTGATCTTGAAATTAACAGCGTAGTTGTTACAAGATACGAAGACCAGCCAACTGTGAATATGTTTATAAACAAATTAAACAGAAGAGGGATAAAAACGTACAAGCATGTTTTTACAAAGGGCTACCCAACAGATGTAGATAAAATAGTTAGCGATGAGGGATATGGTGCGAATCCATATATAGAGGTAACAAAACCTCTTGTAGTAGTTACTGGACCTGGTGGTGGCAGCGGTAAGCTTGCAACTTGTTTATCACAGCTTTATCATGATTATAAATTGGGAACCAGAGTAAGATATGCTAAATTTGAAACCTTTCCCATATGGAATCTTCCTTTGAAGCACCCTGCAAATGTTGCTTATGAGGCAGCAACTGCAGATTTGAAGGACGTAAACATGATAGATCCTTTTCATCTGCAGGAGTATGGCATAACTGCAATAAACTATAACAGAGATGTTGAAGTTTTTCCTGTAGTAAAGAGGATTATAGAGAAAATTACAGGTGAAGAGTCGGAGTACAAATCTCCTACAGACATGGGAGTAAACCGGGTTGGCTTTGGCATTGTTGATGATGAAATAGTCATAGAAGCTTCCAAACAGGAGGTAATAAGAAGGTACATTATCGCAGAATGTGATTATAAAAAGGGCAAGATAGACGAGGAAGCATTGAAGCGTTCTAAGCTGTTAATGGATGAACTTGGAGTAAAGGTAGAGGACAGGAAGGTAGTAATGCCAGCAAGAGACTATGCCGAAAAGAAAAGAGAATGTGACGAGCGCTATGAGAACGTAGTTGTTATGGCTATTGAGATGCCTAATGGCAATTTTATTACAGGTCGAAGCTCAAGGCGAATGGTGGCAGCGGCAGCAGCGATTTTGAATGCAATTAAGCAACTTTGTGGAATGGCCGATGATATTCACCTTATTTCACCCAATGTACTTTCAAGCATTCAGTCGTTAAAGAAAAATGTTCTTCATCAAGACAGATCAAGCCTAAATTGTGAGGAAGTGTTGAGTGCATTAACAGTTTCCGCGGAAATAAATCCATCCGCAGAGGTTGCGGCAAGCAAGCTGGCATGCCTTCGTGGCTGCAAAGCTCACTGTACAGCAATTTTAAGCGACAGAGATGAGCAAACACTTAGGTCTCTTGGACTTGATGTTACTTGCGATCCGGAATATCTGACAACGAATTTGTACTTTAGTTAATTTGGATATGATTTTGGGCGGCTCTAGCCATTTTTAATTGGTTTTAGTCGCCCCTTTAATTATAGAGGAAGGAAGAGAGAAGTGTACGGAAAGTTTTTTGTTTTATTTGCAATAATGTTTACAGGTTATGTCTTAAGAAAGCTGAAAATAATAGATGAACCAATGAATCATGGGTTGAATAAATTTATTGTCTATTTTGCATACCCTTGCTTAATAGTGCATAATATTGGCACATTGGAAATGGATATGGCACTGCTGGATAAATTTATTGCAATGCTAATTTCTTCTTGCTTTTTCTTTGCTTTATATAGTGCATATGGCTATGGCTATGGCAAATTAAGACATTTTCCGAAAGAAACATCAAATGTTGCGGAATTTGCTATGATAAGTCCTAACGATGGATTTATGGGTTTCCCGGTAGCGATTCTTTTTTTTGGAGAGACGGGACTTTTTCTCATGCTTGCTCATAATGCTGCCATGAATTTGTTTTTCTTTACTTATGGTCTTGCGTTGATGCGTAGAAATAATGAAATTAAGCAGAAAAGAAATTTGAAGGCTTTATTAATTGGATTGGCAAAGCTACTATTGAATCCCAATATCAGTGCGCTTGTAGTTGGAATGATTTTATGCTTGCGTAAAATTTCAATTCCAGAGCCTGTGGATGAATACTTTCTCATGGTGGGAAATGTAGCAACTCCAATGGCAATGATTTTTATAGGTTCTACATTGACAGGGACCAATTTCCTTGAAATAGTTAAAGACAGGGTGGTAGTGGAGGCAAGTTTGAACAAGCTAATTATTCTTCCTTTTCTAACGGGGCTTTTAATAAGTCTTATTAATGTCAATCCTCTAATCAAAGCCATGTTGGTTTTGGGATGTTGTTTTCCATCTGCAGCAACTGTTTCGATGCTTGCTGAACAGGAATATCAGGACAAGGAAATGGCAAGTAAGATTTTATTTTTGAGCACAGTGTTGTCTATGGCGACTATACCACTTTTAATAAATCTAATTTTATTTGTATTCTAGGTTAAACTTATATTTCTTAAAAATATACCAGATGATTAAATCTATATCCTATACTCGAGAGAATAAATTCAATATCTTGGGGTTGAAAATTGTCGAAATTAAAGGTATAATTACAAAGAAATTTATGGGGAAGTACCAAACAAGCTTTCCCTATTTATGATGGCGATAAATTAGAAAATATGTATTCGGACGACATAATATTAATAAGCAACTCGAAAGTCAAAATAAAGTAACAAAACACAATGTAGATGGTGATAAATCGATGAAAAAAAACGGGGAAAATATAAACAATAAGAAGAAAAATCAAGATGAACAAGTAAATAAGTGCAATAAAGTAAAATTGGAAACTCATAAAACCATAGAAAGACTTTCAAGTATGAGATATAGACTAATTGTCGAGGGCGCTTGTGTAGGAGCTTTGGCAGGTGTTGTTATTGTGCTTTTTAGACTTGGAATTGAAAAGACAGAATTTGTGGTAAATAAATATATATATTTTGCTCAGAACAGTGTTTTGATGGCTGGTGTATGGTTCCTTGCACTGTTTTTTATCTCTATTGTTATTACAACCTTTGTAAAAAAAGAACCGTTGATATCAGGAAGCGGAATTCCACAGCTCAAGGGAGAGCTTATGGGTGAAATAGAAGCAAAATGGTGGAGAGTTTTGATTGCAAAATTTGTAGGGGGTATTCTTGCCATTGGGGGAGGGATGTCATTAGGCCGAGAAGGTCCAAGCATACAATTAGGTGCAATGGTTGGAAAAGGATTTTCAAGACTTACAAGGAAGTTAAAAACAGAAGAGCGTCATTTAATGACTTGCGGAGCAGGGGCTGGCCTTGCAGCAGCTTTTAATGCACCCTTTGCAGGTGTAATATTTTCATTGGAAGAAATTCACAAAAATTTTTCCGAGGAAGTATTGCTTACAACTATGTCTGCATCCATTACTTCTGATTTTGTGTGTAGATATGTATTTGGCTTGAAACCGGTATTTACCTTTGAAAATATGAAAATGTTGCCTTTAAAATATTATATTTATGTAGCAGCATTTGGCTTGGTGTTAGGAGTTTTAGGTGTACTTTTCAATTTAAGCATTAGTAAAATGCAAGATTTGTATGCAAAAGCACATAATCAGTGGATTAGAATTTTAGTTCCATCAATGTTTGTTGGAATTTTTGGATTGTTTTATCCATTAGTATTGGGAGGAGGACATTCATTAGTTGCTGAATTATCAACAGGGCACAATCTGCTTGTGACAATGTTAATACTTCTTTTATTAAAATGGATTTTTACTTGTATTTGCTTTGGTTCAGGAGCACCTGGGGGAATATTTTTGCCACAGCTTGTTGTTGGCGCAGTAGTGGGAGCTATTTTTGCATATTTCTGCGTTCATACCTTTGGTATCCCTGTATTATTTACAAAAAACTTTGTAACTCTTGGAATGGTAGGTTTTTTTGCATCGGTTGTAAGGGCACCTGTTACGGGTATAATATTAATATGTGAGATGACAGGAAGCTTTTCACATTTACTTACCTTGTCATTAGTATCTCTTGTTGCATATATAACGGCTGATTTTCTGAATGGAAAGCCTATTTATGATCAGTTGTTGGAAAGACTGCTTTCAAAAGGACATTTTGAGGTAAGTGAGAAGAAAAAAGTTCTTATAGAAACACCGGTTTATTATGGTTCACTGGCTGATGATACAAAGGTCTGTGATTTGGAATTTCCACGAGGATGTCTGATAGTTTCCATTGGGAGAAATGGTGAAGAGGTGGTGCCTAATGGAAATACAATTGTAAAAGGCGGCGATAAGTTGATAATACTTTGCAATGAGCGAAGTGTAGGAAAAGTAGACGATATTTTGAAGGATATGTGCAGAACAACGGAATTTTAACAAGAAGCTCACACCTCTTAGGGGGTGAGTAGTTAATATGTAAAGGAGAATTATACATGCTGTTTTCGTCATTGGTTTTCATAGGAATATTCTTGCCTATTGTATTGATAGGCTATTTTGTGATTCTGAGAAAACATAGAACGATGCAGAATATATTTTTATTGATTACCAGCCTTGGTTTCTACGCTTGGGGTGAGCCTTGGTTTGTATTTATTATGATGCTTTCAATAGTCGGAAACTGGATATTTGG
>CAZWCK010000026.1:0-3649 GCA_964632625.1 uncultured Oscillospiraceae bacterium | reverse complement strand
ATTTCATTGATGCTTATATTTAATCTGACAATTATTTTTATATTCAAATATCTGATGTTTACACTAGAGAACGTCAACAGTCTTTTAGGAACAAGCATCAGAGTACCGGAAATAGTATTGCCAATTGGAATATCCTTTTTTACTTTCCAGGCAATATCCTATGTGATAGATGTTTATAGAGGTAATGGACAGGTTCAGAAAAACCTTTTGAATGTAGGGCTTTATATTTCATTTTTTCCTCAGTTAATAGCAGGACCCATAGTTAGGTATCAGACGGTTTCTGAGCAAATAATGAATAGAAAAGAAACATGGGAAGGTTTTGCTTCCGGAGCAAACAGATTTTTAGTTGGGTTTTGCAAGAAAATTTTATTGGCAAATAATTTTGCAATTGTAGCAAACGAGGCCTTTAAGGTTGTGGCACATGAGGAGTGCTCAATAGCCTTTGCATGGCTTGGAGCAATTGCATATACCTTGCAGATTTACTATGATTTTTCAGGCTATTCAGATATGGCTATTGGCCTTGGTAGGATGTTCGGATTTTATTTCCCTGAAAACTTTAACTATCCATATATATCAAAATCCGTTTCTGAATTTTGGAGAAGATGGCATATTTCTCTAGGTAGTTGGTTCAGAGACTATGTGTATTTCCCATTGGGTGGAAGTAGGGTGGAAAGCAAGAAAAGATTAGCATTTAACCTTTTCGTGGTGTGGCTTCTTACAGGAATTTGGCATGGGGCAAATTGGACCTTCATAGTTTGGGGACTGATGTATTTTGTATTGATACTTATAGAAAAATTGACAGGTTTTGAGGAAAAAGGTCACCCTGTTGTTAAGCATATCTATACTTTGTTTATAGTTATAATTGGTTGGGTGATTTTCAATTCAAAGGATATGGCGCATGCAGTGCTTTACATTTCTATAATGTTTGGAGTAGGAAATGTAGGAGTAGTAGATGCAAATGCAATTGTATATTCTCAGGAATTTCTGGTATTCTTTATAATAGGTGGCTTGTTTAGCATGCCTGTTGCAAAATTTGTGGGACAAAAATTGGAAAAATTGGAAGGCAAAATGCTGTTTTTAAATATGGCATATTCAATAATATTGGCAATGCTATTTTTGCTATCATTGGCCTATTTGGTAAAGGGAGCCTACAATCCATTTATATATTTTAATTTCTAAAAATGTACCAATAGGCGCCGGGTTGGTACTGGTACAAATTATGTACCAATAGGCGCCGGGTTGGTACTGGTACATAGATACCAGGTTGTTTTTGGTACACCGGGTTAGTTCAGGAAGATAGAAATAGGTTTTGGTTTGATAAATGAGAAAAGGAAAATGTATATGAGACGTGTTTTTGAAAGATTAAAAATCAGTACAAAAGAGACTCAAATAGCCATAGTCACACTAGTGGTTCTTTTTGCTGTGTTTTTCACTATACTTGTAAATGCTGGCACGCTTTGGCCGGAATTTATTACAAATTATAGGTTGGATGTACCACAGGGAACACCTATCATTGAGAGAGTCAGTGAGGCAATTGATGATTTTGAAGACGTTGTAAATGACGGTTTTCCGGCAAGATGGGAGTTTATAGAATATTACGGCTTGGCACAGAAAGCCATGAACAAGAAGATAATGCCCGACCCTAATTATGGAAGACTTTACAAAACTAATGCGGGGCAGATAACATATGCTGTTAAGGCGAAAAGCGTGAACCTTGCTGTGAGAAAAACCATTGTATTGGCAGATGAGATTGAAGCGATGCAGATACCATTTTTATATGTACAGGCGCCTTTTAAGCAACCATCAAACGATGCAGAGGGATTTGTGCCCTTGCAGGAGCTTCCAATAAACACTAATGATTACGCGAACAAAAATGCCGATACTTTTCTGGAGGGGTTGCAAGGCGAAGGAATCAATACCTATGACATGAGGCCGGAATTCTGGCAAAGTGGAATGAGTCAGAACCAGTTGTT
Organism: uncultured Oscillospiraceae bacterium; assembly: GCA_964632625.1. GTDB lineage: Bacteria > Bacillota > Clostridia > Peptostreptococcales > Anaerovoracaceae > CAZWCK01. The sequence continues at coordinate 1,676 of CAZWCK010000026.1, read as the reverse complement.
TTTCAACACAGATCATCATTGGACCATTCAAGGAGCATTTTATGGAACTGGGCTTTTGGAGAAGCATCTGAATGAAAATTATGGATTTAGCATAGACGAAAAATACAGGAATGCGGAAAACTATGACTTTAAAACCTTCAAAGATTTTTATATCGGTTCTATGGGAAGGCGGGTTGGCAAGCTCTACGGGGGGCTGGACGATTTCACCTTGATAACACCTAAATTTACTACAGACTATACTTTGCTTGAGCGTGAAGGAATATCAGAGGTTGTGTTTGAGGGCAATTTTGAAGAAGCAATTCTGAACAAGACCTTCCTAGATACTAAAGCAGATTTGACAACAAACAGATATGCTGCTTATCATGGAGATAATTCGGAGCTTGTATTTGAAAATCATCTTCAGGACAAGGGAAGGATACTGCTTATAAAGGACTCCTTTGGCATACCGGTGTATTCATTTTTGTCTCTTGGTGTCAAGGAAGTGCGTGCAATAGACGTTAGACTGTTTGAAAAAAATTTGACGGAATATATAAAAGAAGTAAATCCGGATTTGGTCATAATGATGTACAATGCAGATAGCTTTGGGCGCGAAATGTTCGATTTCTGATAACATCTCGCGCTGTGGTTCAATAGTAGCGGTATATTAATAATTAGTTCCGGCAACTAGTTAGGAATAATAACCGTTGCGGTTTCACCGGGTTTCATTGGGCAATCAGTTGGAATCATTAACTTTATTTTCACTGTTTTCCTCGACTTATTTGCATTAGTCTGTAAGTCCTTTGGTGTAAATTCACTTTTTACATCCATGTATTTGAGTATTCCATCATAGTTTTTACCATCATATTTAAAAGCGATTGTCTGATTATAATCTAAATCAGATACTTTTTCTACAGGAATATAGGCTACTAAGTAGTTCTCGTCTGCACAAGCAATGTCAGCAATATCATATCCGGGAGCCACCAAATTTCCTGCATTAAAGCTCTTGCTGATTATGATTCCGTCGCAAGCGGCTGTGATGGTGTATTTCTCAAGTTTTTCTCTTGCCTGATCCAGTTGGTTTTGTGTTTTGGCAACAGAAAGCTCAGAGTTTTCTTTTGTAAATTCGTTTGAAGCATTGGAAAGCTGTGCTTTTGATGCCGTTGCAATATCGTTTGCGGTAGTATATGTTAGCTTTGCTTTGTTAAGAGCGTCCGCGGTAATAGCTCCTTGGTCATAAAGTGCTTGTGCAGTTTGATAGTCCTTCTGAGCTTGAGAGGTTTTTGAAAGAGCAGTATTGTAGTTGGCCTGTGCAGACAGTAAAGCATTTCCTGAAGATGTATCACTTCCTCCTTTTGCTTCTCCAAGTGCCAACAAGGCTTGTTCTAAGCTTATTTCAAGTTGCTCAACTATGTGGCGCTGATCGGTATTTTCGATAATGGCAATAACATCACCTTTTTGTATGTTTTGGCCTAAATCTACCATTGTCTCTAAAATTTTGCCGGAAACCTCAGAAACATTTGGAACTATTACAGCTTCAAGCTCACCTTTTACCCTATTTGAATTATAACTAGATATACCAACGGTTGTGGCTATTAGGAGCAAAAGAACAATAGGAATTAATATCTTCTTGTTTGGTTTTCTTTTTGTTTTGATTTCAGTTTCTATGTTAGAATTTACATTGCCATCTTTTGATGTAC
>CAZWCK010000025.1:0-13998 GCA_964632625.1 uncultured Oscillospiraceae bacterium | reverse complement strand
CAGTAATAGGCAAGCTAGGGGCATTTTATATGTTGGTAGGAATAAGCTCATACTTTTTCATGGTTTGGATAACTTCATGTCTGCTGATATATTTACTGTTTGCATCTTTTAGAATAAACAAATGGATACCGGCAGTAATATTTGCAATAATCTCGGTATTGATGTTTAGTGATATAACCTATAGTAGCTTTTTTAATAGATATTTATCCGTGGATATGTTAGGAGCAGCTAGTGTTGTAGGTGATATTACAGAGAGTATAAAGGAAGTAATAAAGCCTGCAAATTTTTTGATGTTTGTAGATGTAATAATTATTTTTATTGCGCTTTATTTTGCACCAAGTAAAAAACTGAAAAAAAAACACGATTTTGATGCATTAGATAATAATGAAACACCAGAAAAGAACGTAATTGCAAGCAGAAGAAAAAGGTCAAAAAAAGCATCAGGTAAAAACATAGTAAGTAAGCATAAGCCACCCTTTATTGCACTATTGGTAGTGTCTCTTTTGATATTGAATGTTACAAACAGCAGCATGGTTCAGGCAGTATCTAATCAGGAAATATTAACATTTCATATAAAGGATATTATAAACGGGACATTTAGTACTAAAAGCAATAATAGCTTAGCGGCTTTTACAGATGATTACAATGTTGAAAAAGAAGGTCCCTTATTTGGTGTAGCAGAAGGCAGAAATCTGATTATTATACAAATAGAATCATTACAAAATTTTGTTGTAGGGTTGAAATATAATGGACAGGAAATTACGCCAAATATAAATAGATTGATAGAAGATAATAGTATTTATTTTGATAATTATTATCAGCAGGTTGGTAGTGGAAATACTTCTGATGCTGAATTTGCAACTAACAATTCCTTATATGGAACACTTACTAGCTATACCTATAAGCTTTTTAATCAGAACTATTTTAGGGGGCTTCCGGTACTTTTGAAAGAAAAGGGCTACGAAACCGCAGTTCTTCATGCTCATGAAGAGAGAAAATTTTGGACAAGAGAAGCTATGTATCCAAGTGAAGGCTTTGATACATTTTATGGAGGTCTCATAGGAAGAGAAGGCGGTTGCTATGATATGACAGAGTGGATGGGATGGGGGCTTACAGACAGTAAGTTTTTTGAACAATCGATGCCTTTTATAAACGAGCTACAGCAGCCATTTTATAGCTTCCTAATAACACTGTCAAATCATCATCCATATATAATGTTAGATAAATACAACTTCATAGATTTATTACCGGAGGATGAGGACACTATAGTAGGGCATTATTTGCAGAGTGCAGCATATACAGACTATGCAATTGGACAGTTTTTACAAGCATTGAAGGATGATGGTATATATGAAAATTCAATTATTGCTATGTACGGCGATCATGTTGGACTTTCTCATTCTGAGGAAATTGATACTTCAATGGAAAGAATTCTTGGTAAGCCCTATGATTTTGAAGAATACATGAGCATTCCACTTATAATAAATATTCCCAATTCTGATAAGGATATAAGACAGACTATAAGTACTGCGGGAGGGCAGATTGATTTTCTTCCTACAATGGCATATCTGATGGGAATTGACAAATTGGATACCATATATTTAGGACATAATCTATTGACGATTAAAGAAGGATTTGTTGCAGAACAGACACATATGCCAAAGGGGTCGTTTTTTACTAATGACATAGCCTATGAAATGGCAAGAGATGGAGTATTTGAGAACGGAAGGGCATGGAATATAAATACAGGAGAATCGGTGGATATAAAACAGTGCTATGAGGGATATGTTCGCTCTTGTGATATTGTAAATACTTCAGAGTATGTATTGAAAAGTGATGCAATAGCCAAGATGTATTTAGAAGGGCAGGGTACAGAGGAGGTTGGCAGCATAAATGTAGAACGTGAATATCCGGAGGAGATAGTAATTGCCGGTTATCCGGACAGTCAGCTCCTTGGAAAAAATTCAGGAGAAGCTTTGGAGGCTTCATATAATGCAGGTTTCAGAAATATTAGGCTTGAAATTAATTGGGATGAAAGCGCTGAACCAAGTGAACCCATTGCAACAGACCGTATCACAGGTGAGGTCAAAATGAGAGGCAGTGATATTATTAACTGGATGGAGGCACATCCTGAAACACAAGTAATAATGCACACAACAAAAGGTGGCGATTACTTGATGAATTATGCAAGTCACATTAATGAGGAAGTAGCAGGCAGGATAATACTGGAGTTATCAAGTACTGCTGAATATTCAGGAAGATATGAAGCTATTCTTAATGTTTCTGAGTGTGGCGGTGAGTTAAATAAACTACAGGAGTTTATAGGAAGAAATAATGTATGGGCTTTGTCAATGACAAAGGATGGTTCAACAGGAAATTTATCAAAATTAATGAATGCAGGAAAAGTGGTTTACATTGAAGAGGATGATGGTAGAATTGCCAAAGGAAATTAAAAAAATAATAAAGGTAGAAATAATAATAGTATTATTGACGGTTTTGGTAACAAATCCTTTTGGGAGTGCTGTGATTGCATCAATTAATAGTCAGGAAATCATTACATATCATATAAGAGATGCTTTAGTGAATATGTCTTCTGAGCCTGAAAGCAATCACGAATATTATCTCGCAACAGGAACCTATGAGAGACAACTGGAGGAAGAGGGAAAAGAACAGTTGTTTGGAATTGCCAAGAATCGAAATCTGGTAATAGTTCAGATGGAGTCTTTTCAAAATATGGTTATAAATGCAGAATATGAAGGACAGGAGCTTACACCCGAAATTAATAAATTGATAGAAGAACCGGGTACTTTATATTTTGATAATTATTATCAGCAGATAGGGACAGGCAATACCTCCGATGCGGAACTTGCTTCAAATAATTCGTTGATTGGTACCGTGGAAAGTTACTCTTATCAGTTGTTTGAAGATAATTATTTCAAGGGTATGCCTTGGCTTTTGAAAGAAAAGGGTTACAATACTAATGTATTTCATGGATATGACAAAAAATTCTGGAACAGGACCAATATCTATCCTGCTCTTGGAATTGATAGGTTTTACTGTGATGAAGATTTTGAAAGTGATAATATCAAGGGAATTGGTGCAGGAAATATTACAGGAATAAGTGATCATGCTTTTTTTGAACAAGCTACAGATTATATGACACAGCTTAAAGAACCTTATTACAGTATGCTTATTACTTTATCGAGTCACAATCCTTTTGGGCTTCCAAAGAAATTAAGCAAGATAAAATTGGAACCTGAATATGATAATCTGGTGGGTAGATACTTTGATTCCATCAATTATTCAGACAGGTGCATTGGAGAGTTCCTACAACTTATGAAGGAAAAGGATTTATATGAAAATTCCATAATAGTATTTTATGGAGATCATTTTGCTATGCCAAAGGCTGATGGCAATGTTGATAAGCTCATAAGTAAATGGCTTGGTCATGAATATACTTATGATAAAATGATGAATATACCGTTAATTATTCATATTCCTGGGTATGAAAAAAATGAGACCATATCCACTTCCGGTGGACAGACCGATTTAATGGCAACCTTGGCGTATTTAATGGGTTTTGAAACTTTGGATACAATCTATTTAGGACAGAATTTATTGACAGCTCAGCAGGGCTTTGTACCTATGCAGACTCATATGCTAAAGGGATCCTTCATAAAGGATGATGTGGTTTTTGAAATGGCCAGAAACGGTATTTTTGCAGACAGCAGGGCATATAACAGATTAACAAGAGAGCCAATTGATATTTCAGATTATGAAGAGGATTATAAAAGAGCAAAAGCAACAGTTGAAATGTCTTCTTTCTATCTTTACAATGATGTACTTAGGCTGGCGTTAAAAGAAGGCAAAGGTTTTGAAGATATAGTAAAGGAAATACGTGGAGAAGTAAAAATAGAAAGTAAACTGGAAAGAGTGTACATAAAAAGGTTTGATAAAGAAGTTTTGTTTGATTTTTATGATGAAATGAAAAAATATCCTAAAAAGCAAGTGGTTGTTGCTTCTGATGATTTGGAAGGATTACTTTTTGATTTTGACACTATGTTTTCGGGGAAAAAAGCTGAAGTAGGACTAGTTAATATAATAGATCAAAAAAGTAACAGAGAATATATTCAAATAAAGTCAAGAATAATTCCAGAGGTTGATAGTAAGACTTCATTTGCAAAAATTGAGTATTTGGGATATGGAGCAATATTTGTAAAACCATCTTTAGATGCTTATTCAAAAGAGGAAATTCAAAAATATATGGAAATAAATAATCCTGCAGGAATAATGCTCTCTATGGATGAGTGCAGAAAAGAATTTCATGGCTTGTTACAACAAGGAATTCCAGTATATGCTTATGATTTAAATAGTGAATCAGAGCAGGCATTTTTGAAAGCAATAGGTGTGGATGGCATAGTTAATTAACCTATGAGAAACTAAATCAAATATGATTTGGTAATACAAGAGGATGATACTAAAAAAATAAATACATGGAGGCAAGATGGATATAATAGTTTATGGTGGATTGCTAATAATAGTTATATTGTTAATTCTCTTGAAATTGCAAAATGACAAAAACATAAAAGACGCAAAGCAGTATTTGGAAAAAGAAATTAGAGACACTCAAAACTCTTTGAACAATGTAATAAATGGAACCAGACAGGAAACTCTTCAGTTTATTCAAAACAGTTTTAAATCATTAGGAGATATGCTTACATCAAATCAGAGAGAATCAGCAGAGAATCAGGACAAGCGGCTTGTAGAGTTAAACAGACAGCTTTTTGATATGAATATGCAAAACGAGCAGAAACTTGAGAATATCAGAAAAACCATGGAGTTTAGAATTACAGCCTTACAGGAAGATAATTCAAAACATCTTGAAAGGATGAGAGAGACTGTTGATGAAAAATTACAAAAAACACTAGACGATAAAATTAGTCAATCATTCAAAGTAGTCAGTGAAAGATTAGAACAGGTATATAAAGGACTTGGGGAAATGCAAACTTTGGCAACAGGGGTCGGAGACTTAAAAAAGGTATTGTCAAATGTGAAGACGAGAGGAATTTTGGGGGAAATACAGCTTGGTGCAATTTTGGAACAGATATTATCAAAGGAGCAGTATGAAGAAAATATAAGAACAAAGAGTACCGGAACAGAGAGGGTTGAGTTTGCCATAAAGCTTCCTGGGGAAAGTGACAGTGTTGTATACCTTCCAATTGATGCAAAATTCCCTGCAGATGCCTATACAAAGCTTGTGGATGCTTATGAAAAGGGCGATTCTATTGAAATAGACATTGGAGTTAAAGAATTGGAAAGAGCCATAAAGTTAGCTGCAAAAACAATTCATGACAAGTATGTGGAACCACCTTATACAACGGATTTTGCAATAATGTTTTTGCCTTTTGAAGGTTTGTATGCAGAAGTTGTGAGAAGGGGAATGATAGAAACCCTTCAAAGGGATTACAAGATAAACATAGCAGGACCAACTACAATGGCTGCTTTGCTTAATAGCCTTCAAATGGGATTTAAGACTCTTGCAATACAAAAACATTCTAGTGAAGTTTGGGATGTGTTGGGAGCGGTAAAGACTGAATTTGATAAATTTGGTGAGGTGCTCTCTGTTACTCAAGCTAGAATTAATCAGGCAAATGCGGAGCTTGACAAATTAATTGGCACAAGGACAAGAAGTATTCAACGGAAGCTTAGAAATATTGCTTTAATTACAGAAAAAGAAAGCAGGGAATTGCTTGAATTAGATGAGAATGAATTGGTAACTGATATTAAAAATTATGAGGAATAAGATGAGTATATATGCTATTTCTGATTTACATTTATCCTTTGGAGAAAAAGTAGAAAAACCAATGGATATATATGGAAGCAAATGGGTAAATCATGCTGAAAGGCTTTATGAAAACTGGCAGCAGACTATTACATCCACGGATACTGTATTGATTGCGGGAGATGTATCCTGGGGATTGAGAATGAATGAAGCCCTACCTGATTTGCAATGGATAGATGAACTTCCCGGAAGGAAGATAATCGTGAAGGGAAATCATGATTTGTGGTGGGCTTCCACCAATAAACTGAATAAAATGTTTGATTCAATCACATTTTTGCAGAACCAATATTGCAAAGTAGAAAATTTCGCATTATGCGGAAGCAGAGGTTGGTCTTGCCCGGGAAGCGATGAGTTTAATGTCCAGGATGAAAAAATTTATAATAGGGAATTATTGCGCATGAGCTTTTCATTGGAGGCAGCAAAATATGGAAAAGAAAAAAATATTATTGTAGTTATGCATTACCCACCTACCAATGATAAATTGCAGCCTTCTGGGTTCACAAAATTATTTGAAAAATACGGTGTTAAGACAGTAGTTTATGGGCATTTACATGGTAAAGACGGATTTGGCAAGGGATTGAAAGGAAACCTAAATGGAGTTGAATATAAGCTTAGCTCCTTGGATTATCTTGATTCATGCTTAATGAAGTTATATTAAAATAGTTTCTAAGAGAAGAGGTGTTATGGTGAAGAGAGTTACGTTGATAGTATTGGATAGCCTGGGAGTTGGTGAACTTCCTGATGCTGGACTTTATGGTGACAAGGGTGCAGACACTTTTGGACATATTGTGGATAATGTTCCCAAAATTAATATTCCTAATTTGAGAAAGCTTGGATTTGGAAATATTGAAGGTGTATCTAAAAAAGGTTTATCTGTTAAAAATCCAGCGGGTGCTTTCGGCAGACTTTTGGAAATGTCAAAGGGAAAGGATACTATTACAGGACATTGGGAAATTGCTGGACTTTTGACTAACACTCCTTTTAAGACATATCCGGAGGGATTTCCAAGAGACTTTATGGACAAATATGAAGAAGCAATAGGTATTGAAACTCTAGGGAATTGTACAGCATCAGGCACAGAAATAATTGAACAGTTAGGAAAGGAACACGAGGAAACAGGAAAACCCATAGTATATACTTCTGCTGATAGCGTGTTTCAAATTGCAGCAAATACTGATATTATTCCATTGGAACGATTGTATGAAATCTGTGAAATTGCGAGAAAAATGCTTATTGGAGATGTTGCCTGCGGAAGGGTAATAGCAAGGCCATACATTATTAATTCTCAAGGAAAGAGAGAAAGAACTTCAGATAGAAAAGATTATTCGGTATCTCCGAGTGGAAAGACAATTTTGGATTTTGTTAAGGAGTCAGGGAAAACAGTATATGCCATAGGGAAAATAAGCGATATATTCAATGGTCATGGTATTACTAAATCAGTGCATATAAACGGAAACATGGATGGAGTTGACAAGACAATTGAGGCATTAAAGCAGAATTTTCAAGGATTTATTTTTACTAATTTGGTAGACTTTGATTCTAAATATGGACATAGAAGAGATCCGGAGGGATATGCAAAAGCAATAGAGGAATTTGATGAAAGATTGCCGGAAATCATGGAAAGTATGGAAAAAGAGGATGTGCTAATTCTATGCGCAGACCACGGAAATGATCCAGTCCATACAGGTTGGGATCATACAAGGGAATATGTTCCTCTAGTGGTATTTGGCAGTAAAATTAAGTCCGGTGTGGATTTAGGTACAAGAAAATCCTTTGCGGATATAGGTGCAACTATTTCTGAAATTCTAAACACTGAAAAAACAAGCATTGGGGAAAGCTTTCTTCAAGAAATAAAAAGGTGAAGATAAAGAGGTAAATTGGGTATGAGCAAGTTTAACATGGTGGAGATTATAAGTAAAAAAAGAGATGGAAAAAGGCTTAACAAAGAAGAAATAGATTTTTTTGTAGATGGCTACACAAAGGGAGAGATACCTGATTATCAGGTTTCAGCATTGCTTATGGCTATTTTTTTCCAGAAAATGGACAGGGAAGAAACCTTTGAACTAACAAGAGCCATGAGATTTTCCGGTGATGTTGTGGATTTAACTGGTATAAATGGAATTAAAGTTGATAAGCATAGCACTGGAGGAGTTGGAGACAAAACAACCTTTATTGTTGCGCCGATTGCTGCTGCTTGTGGAGTGCCAATAGCGAAAATGAGTGGAAGGGGTCTTGGTTTTACAGGAGGCACAGTAGATAAGATGGAAGCAATACCGGGATTGCAGACTTCCATTGAAGAAAAGAAGTTTATGGATTTAGTAAATAAAAACGGTATTTCTGTAATTGGGCAGACTGCCCACATCTCTCCGGCTGACAAAAAGATTTATGCACTTCGTGATGTTACTGCAACTGTTGATAATCTGAGTTTGATTGCCTCAAGCATAATGAGCAAGAAACTAGCTTCGGGAAGTGATGCCATTGTTCTTGACGTGAAGTGCGGAAGTGGTGCATTTATGAAAACGGAAGAGGAAGCTGAGAAACTTGCAAAAATTATGGTAGAAATTGGAATTGATGCAGGGAAAAATGTGGTAGCAGTAATAACAGGAATGGATCAGCCTTTGGGAAATGCAGTAGGAAACAGCTTAGAGGTAATTGAAGCAATTGAAACCTTGAAGGGAAAGGGACCTAGTGACATTACAGAACTCTCACTTCACTTAGCAGGAATAATGATTTGTCTTGGAGGTAAGGCAAATTCATTTGAACAAGGAAGAAATATGGCATATGATGCTATTAACAATGGAAGTGCTATCAGAAAAATGCGTGATTTCATTGAAGGTCAGGGCGGTAATTCAAAAGTTACGGAGGACTATGAATTGTTTGAGAGCGCCAAAACATCAAAAGAGGTAATAAGTGATAAAGAAGGATTTGTATGCAGGATTGAGGCAGATATGGTAGGGCTTGCCTCATTGAACTTGGGTGCAGGAAGAACTACAAAAGATGAAAAAATTGATTTATCTGCAGGGATATACTTACATAAAAAAGTTGGAGATTATGTGAAAGCTGGAGATTCTCTTGCTACGTTATATAGTACTGATCAGTCAAAACTCAGCATGGCAGCACAAAAGCTTTTAAATGCATATACTTTTGGAAGTAATCTTCCCGAACTTTCAAATATTATAAGAAAAATAATAGAATAAGATATTAATGTACATGACTATTTTTTAGCAATGAGAGGGGATATTATGTTAAGATTTATTAAAAACAATAGGGCAATATATATTTTACTTATGGTTGTGCTTATTTTTGCAAGCCCGCTGATATGCTTTGCGGATATCAGCGATGGATATACCTATGAAAATCCTAAGGATATTATTATTAATGCACCGGGAAATACCTATACTACAACCAGCTCAAAAGTCAGCATTTATGGAGCTTGTGATTATTATTATCCTCTTTTCATGAATGAAAATAAGATAGAGTATTCAGAACATGGATTTTTTGTTCAATATGTGGATTTGAAGGTGGGAACAAATATCTTTACTTTTACCAATAATGATAAATCAAAGGATGTGGTAATAACGAGGAAGAGTAAAGGGGCTTCGTCCTCAGGTTCAGGGGTGAACCCAAGTGGTGATATGGTGGTACCTGTTTCTGTACCTAAGTATTTGACAGTTCAGAATCATAATTCCTCTCATATGAGCAAACCTGATGGTGATGATAATTTTTTACTTATTCCATTAGCTAAGGGAACTACGGCACAAATATTAGGAGAAAGCAAAGATCATTATTTATTATCAGATGGAACCTATACTTACAAAAGCAGCATGACTATAAAAGACGGAATATTGCCAGTGGCTTCTGTTACTGATTGTCAATTTGAACCATTAACGGACAAGGCTTGTACCCAACTCAAATTTGGTATTAGCCAAAATTCGTTGTATAATATTGAAATGTACAAAAAGTATGGAGTGCTTACAATATATAATGCTGTAGGTAATCCGGTATTACCGGAAATAACAGACAATAAGGTTATAAAGTCAGTAAAATTACTTTCCAATGTTGATAATAAACTTGTTTATGGGATTGAATTTGTTGAAAACCCATCAATTAATGGATGCTTTGTAGAGTTTGGTGATGGGGAAATGACTGTTGGATTTAAACAGCTTCCACATATAACAACGGAAAGTCTTGCAGGTGCTACTATATATGTGGATGCAGGGCATGGTGGTTCTGATACTGGGGCACTCGGACCTGCAAGGAATCTTGGGCCAACAGAAGCAGAAATAAACTTAAGTATTTCTGTTGTAGTAAAAGAATATCTGGAGTCAAGAGGAGCAAAGGTTATAACTACAAGACTTGATGATAAAAATATTGGACTTAGTACAAGGGCCGAAATAGCTGCTATGGAAAAACCCGATTTATGCGTTTCAATTCACAATAATTCCTTGCCGGTAACTACAAATTACAATAAAGCTAACGGTATAGAAACTTTTTATTCTTTCAGTGGAAATGCAGCTAAGAATATAAATGCTTCGATAATTTCGTCCATGGGAATGAATTATAAGCACGAAAAATATAAAAATCTTGCAATGACAAGAATGATTGAAACCCCAGCATTGTTAGTAGAATGTGCATTTTTGTCAAATCCTGCTGATTATGAATTTATAATCAAAAAGGAGAATCAGGATAAATATGGCATGGCAATTGGAAAAGGAATTGAAAATTATATTCATTCTCTAGCGGAAGAAGGTAATGCACAATTGGGAATTCCAGTGAATAATCCTGATTTCGTAGAAGTAATAAAAAATGGAAGACCTATCATGACAGAGCAACCGGCTCTAATAAAAAACGGTAGAACATTGGTGCCACTTAGGGCAATCTTTGAAGCTTTTGGAGCAGATGTAAATTGGAACAATGATACACAAACTGTTTTTGGAAAACTTGGGGATACTGAGATTGAATTATCAATAGGAAGTCCAAATATAATTATAAAAAAAGCAGGACAAAATCAGGCCACGGTTCAACTTGATGAAGTGGCACAGATAGTAGCAAATAGGACAATGGTACCCGTACGTGCTATTTCTGAAAGCTTTGATGCAAAAGTAGACTGGGACAATAACAGCAGACAAGTAATTATTACAAATAAATAAGAACAAAAGTGGAATAAACCTTCTGACAGGTAAATATCTTATTAATAGGATTTTGCCGGCTAGAAGGTTTTTTTGTGACCATTTTTATATTTAGTGGATGAAAATATGCTAAAATTTCTGTCCATGGCAAACAGGAGGTATAACATGATGAAAAAGAAAAAAACATATATGAAATTAAAAAGAATCAAAAACAGAGCTACAGTATTTAGAACTGAAAATAGATTTGTCATAAGAAATTTGTTTTGCATCAGTATGGGCATGCTGTTGGTCTTTGGGGGCGTCTTGGGTATACAGAATTATACTATTAAGGACAGGGTAATGAATATTGGTGGAAGTGAGCAACAGACAATTTCTGAAAGCTCAATTCAAAGTGTAGATACTATTGGAATGTATACAAGGGAAACAATAGAAACAGAAATTGCAAACAAGGATGTAAAAGAAATAACTGAAGGTGCAGGCGGATTGGTTGTAGATGCAAAATCGGCAATCTTAATTGATGTAGGGAGCGGCACGGTTTTGTTTTCACAAAACCCAAGGGAAAAACTGCCTCCGGCTTCTGTTACAAAGGTTATGACAATGTTACTTGTGATGGAGGCATTGGAAAGAGGTCAGGTATCCTTGTCAGATACAATAACTGTATCAGAGCGTGCCGCCTCTATGGGCGGTTCACAGATGTATATGGAACCCGGCGAAACTCACTCTCTTGAAGAAATGATGAAGGGAATTTCTATGGTAAGTGCAAATGATGGTTGTGTGGCAGTGGCTGAACATCTTTGCGGAACTGTGGAAATATTTGTAGAGAATATGAATAAGAGAGCAAAAGAATTGAGGTTGGAGGATACTCATTTTGTGAATACAAATGGACTTCCCGTACCTAATCATTATAGTTCGGCACTTGATATAGCAAAAATATCAGAAAAGCTTATTAAATATGAAAAAACTCATGAATGGTTTACTAATTGGCAGGATGTTCTCATAGTAGGACTTCCTGGAAAACAAAAGGAGTTTGGTTTAACCAATACAAATAGATTAGTAAAGCAATATAAAGGAGCAACAGGTATAAAGACAGGATTTACACAGGAGGCAGGTTATTGTCTGTCAGGCTCGGCTACAAGAGATGGTATGACTTTGGTGGCAGTAGTATTAGGATCTCCTACTTCAAAAATCAGATTTGCTGAAGTAGCTAAATTACTTGATTATGGTTTTGCAACTTATGATAATGTAATAATTGCGCAAAAAGGAGAGATAAACGGGCTAGTAAAAGTAAATAAAGGCGAAGTGGAAGGGGTAAATGCTATAGCTAAGGATAATATATCTGTTTTGGTAAAAAAAGGTGAAAAAAATTCCATAACGGTAAAAACGGAGGAGCCTGAAAAAATTCAAGCCCCTGTTAAAAAAGGTGATGTATTAGGTGAAATTGTAGCCTATCAAAATGAAGTTGAGGTAGGCAGATATCCTCTTATTGCTGAACAAAATGTAGATAGAGCTTCATTATTCTGTCAATATAAGAAATTGTTAAAATCTTTAGTTTGAAGATAATAATGTTTTGTAAGTAAAATATTTTTTTGCAGGTGTTTTGCAAAGTGCTGCTGAAATAACTGAGGCAATAAAGAAACCGCCTACGAACTGCAACATGTTTGCAGGAATGCTAAATGCTGAAATCGCAAAGTTTCCATATAGTATTCCGCCTGCAATGTAGTAACCAAATACCATGAAAAGACCCGATGTAGTCATAGCAAGGATTTGATAAATAGGAATAACAATATGTTCTTTTTTTCTTATTATAAATGAGATAATGATTAATGCCAAAGGAATTAGTAAAGCAATAAGCATTAACTGATTTTGAACTCCATTAACAACTGTTTCGAGAGCGGATGCATTGTCTACACTAGCAGTTTCAAATAAAGCAGCTGAATTATTTCTAGCTTCGCTGAGAACTATTTTTTGTACAACCAGATTAAAACCAGTCCATATTCCCGAAGTCACAAGGACAGCAGCCATGGTATATTTACGATTTGTCAAGCACATCTGAATCATTATGCCCATTACCACAGCCATTAAACCTTTGATACATAAAGTCCAAGGAGCCCAGTGGGCATAGCCAAGAAACATATCTGCCATAAAAGACCCAAAACCCGAGGCAAATGCGCCGTATTTCCAGCCAAGCACCAGTACAGAAATAAATATCATACTGTCACCAAGGTGTATATATCCATTTGTAAAAGGAATAGGGAAAGATATTGCCATTGTGGCTACCGTAACCAGTGCTGTCATTAATCCTGTAAGTATTATTTTCTGCGTTTTTTCATTAGTCTTCATTTGCTACCTCCAATTTTTCTTTAACAGATATTATAGTACCACTATATTGTATATAAATAAATATATAAATAATATTATTTTTATATATACAGTTTGCAAAATATATCTATTTTTCATAAATAATACTCTTAATGTTTTGATTTATAATGTATATAAAGCCTACAGTTTTTTCAAAAAAATATAGTAACTCAATTTAAAAACATGCATAAAATAGTTAAGGGGTGTATGAAATGGCTAAAGAGTATTTAATAGCTTTTTCCTCCTATTATAAAGCAATGTATGCCAAAGACGTTTTGCAGGAGCGCAGAATAAACACTTCAGTTCAAAGGCTTCCCCCAGAATTGGTGAAATCATGCGGGTATGCATTGTATATTAATGGAGGAGAAATAGATTTAATTACAAAGGTACTGAAAAATAAAGAAATAAATATAAGAGGAGCATATAGAATCGATAATGAAAATGGAATCAACAAATATAACAGAGTTTTATAAAAATGCTCCATTATTCACCGGGTAGTACCGGTATAAAATATAAAAATATAATACAAAAAAGCCCAATCCATTTTTATAATTTAAGTTCAGTGCAGAATTTTGCTTCTGGCAAAAAGGAACATAGCTGATTAAATTATTTTGGATTTGGGCTTTTGTTGACTTTGCTCACTTATTAAAGTATTGCTATCAATCAGGC
>CAZWCK010000024.1:0-14164 GCA_964632625.1 uncultured Oscillospiraceae bacterium | reverse complement strand
CGAACACGATTGAATGCAAACCGAAGCAGAACGGGAAAAAGACAAGCTCTAAATTATAGCAGATCCATTCCCACCTTCAAAGCCTTCATATTAGCCTCATAAAAACTAGGCTTAACATTATCTTTTATAATTTTATCCCAATTAATATCATCAAGTTTCATAGCTTTAATCAGAGTTCCAAGCAAAATAATATTCATTACTTTGCCGTTACCAAGCTTGAAGGCTTCCTCTGTGGCATTTACCACAGTTACATCCTTACAATTTTTTTTCAGTTCTTCAATTATATCGTCTGCATATTCCGCAACTCCCATAATTACCGGCATCGGCATCATTTCATGATTATTAACAACTACTTTTCCATCTTTCTTCAGGTATTCCAGCCATCTTAACGCCTCCATCTTTTCAAAGGAAACGATAATATCTGCAGAACCCATTTCTATTACCGGAGAATTAACTTCTTCCCCATATCTTACCTGTGATGACACGGAGCCACCTCTTTGTGACATTCCATGAATTTCACTCATCTTTACATCATAGCCTTCTTCCATAAGACCTATTGTCAATAGCTTGGAAGCTAAAATAGTCCCTTGTCCGCCTACTCCTACCAATAATATACTCTTTGTCATTTTATTTTGCCTCCTTTCCAATAGCACCCTTAGGGCAAATTTGTTCACAAACTCCACAACCTACGCACTGCAATGGATCAATTTGTGCTTTCTTTGTTTCTCTGTTCAAGAATAATGCAGGACATCCGCTCTTCAAGCATAGTTTACAACCAATACACTTTTCTTGATCTACTACATCTTTAGCCTTATATGCTTCTGGGAAATCTGCCTTATCTTTTTCTGAAAATTTCTTTAATACACATGGCCATTTTGTAATTATTACCGAAGGTTCATCCAAAGATAATGCCCAATCCAAAGTTTCCTTTACTAAGGTTAAGTTATTCGGATCAATAGTTCTGATGTTCTGTGCTCCTAGCGCACGACATACAGTTTCAATATCAATGATATTTGCATCGCTCATGTCAGCATGTCTTCCTGACCCCGGATTCTCCTGATGACCTGTCATTCCTGTAATTCTGTTATCCAATACGATGCTTACAGTCTTTGAGTTGTTGTATAAACATTCAGTAAGTGAATTTATTCCTGTATGGAAGAAGGTTGAATCCCCCATTACTCCTACAACTCTCATTTCCTTATTACCCATCATTTCAAAAGCTTTAGATGCTCCATGGCCGGTTGAAAATGCTGCACCCATACAAATAGTGGTATCAAGTGCTTGATATGGTGGTGCAAAAGCCAATGTATAACAACCAATGTCTCCTGTTACCATTACATTCTTTCTCTTTCCCAATTCATAGAAAAGACCTCTGTGAGGACATCCTGCACATAATGCGGGTGGTCTTGGGACAACCTTTGATTTATCATAATCAATAGTTTCCAATTGCTCTCCATACAAAGATTTTCTTAATACATCCGGTGTCAGCTCATCAAATGCAGGGAAAGTATTCTTCCCAAAACACTTACTGTCAAAGCCCAGAATTTTTACCTGTTCCTCAATAAAAGGATCATTTTCTTCTAGCACATAACATTTATCTACACTGTTCAAGAAATTCTTCATCATTTCCACAGGCATTGGGTATGTAAAACCAAGTTTAAGATAATTTACATCATTTCCAAATACTTCTTTTGCATAGTTATAACACATTCCTGAAACAATGGCTCCTACTTTCTTTCCATTATCTTCAATCCTGTTCATATCTGTGGTTTCCGAAAATTCTCTTAAGGCAACCATTCTATCTTCAATCTTTGCCCTTAATTTCTTTGCAACTGCCGGAACAGTTACATATCTCTGTGCATCTTTTTTGTATTCCTTCTTTGGTGCTTCAATTCTCTCCTCACATTCTACAATGCCCTTGGAATGACAAGTTCTTGTAGTCATTCTATAAAGCACGGGCGTATTGAATTGCTCTGAAATATCAAATGCCTTTTTCATAAAGTCTTTTGCTTCCTGACTTGTTGAAGGTTCTACCATTGGTATTTTCATTGCCTTTGCAAAATTTCTGTTGTCCTGCTCATTCTGTGATGAGTGCTGTCCTGGTTCATCTGCCGTAATAGCTACCATTCCGCCGTTTACACCCGTATATGCAAATGTAAATAATGGGTCTGCCGCAACATTTAATCCTACATGCTTCATAGACGCCATGCTTCTTGCTCCTGCAATAGATGCACCAATTGCTGCTTCCATTGCAACCTTCTCATTAGGTGCCCACTCTGAATATACTTCCTTGTACCCTGTCATATTTTCCAATATTTCCGTACTCGGCGTACCCGGATATGCTGATGCTACTAAAACACCTGCTTCCCATGCACCACGTACCAAAGCTTCATTTCCAGTCATCAATTTTTTCATGACACATCCTCCTATTTTTTTCTTCTCTTTTATTTTAACTCTTTTTGTATCAAATGTAAATATATAAATAAGGCTGAATTTTTATAAATTCAGCCTTTCTCACTATTAATATGATATTTTTTGTTTACTCAACATCTAGCGCCATATTCTGCTGAATTTTAGTAGTTCTTTCAAGCTATATCCAATCCGGATTAAATATTGCCTCTGAATCAAGGACTAATATTTGTGAATTAATATTTGCGCTCTTTGCAACATTAACAATTAAAGAACTATTGTAGAAATTGTTCAAGGCTTGCTCATTAACCATAAAGCTCAAGCTTTCCACTGCTGCAACCTCATCAACCATTAGTCCCACCAATTCTTTGTTATTTCTAATTACTACGCACATCTGATGATAGCTTTCTTCAAAAATTTGCTTAACTTCATCCAACAATCCTATGATTTTTTCTCTATATTCAAAAGCTGTTGTTTCTAAATATTTTTCAATACATGAATTCTGCTTATCTTCTTCAGTACACTTTTCTACTTCTGAAATTAATTTTTCTGCTGATTCATGTAATTTTCTGTGTGGTTCTTCAATTTTCCTTAAATGAAATGCAACTGTCTGATTATCAGTTTCGAAGGAATCATACCACTGTCCCAAAGCACATTTATGATGGTCCTTTGCAAGAGGGAAATCACTTCCATCATGTAAGCTTCTTTCAAGAACATCTACCCATCGCTTATGATCCTCCTTACGTTGTTCTAGCATCTCAAAAAAAGCCTTTTGCTCTGCAGCACTTGTCTCCATTCCCAATACTACACGAAGGTCTAATATAGGAACAATATCACCTCTTAGATTAATGATCCCCTTTATGCAATCGGGACAATTCGGAACCTCAACAATGGGCTGATTAATTAAAAAAATCGTTTCCACAGTACTGCTATCTATTGCAAAATGTTGTTGCTTCAATTTAAACACTAACCAAGGCATACCTTGCTCATCAATTTCTTCATTATTTTCAATTTTAATATTCATATCTGTTTCCATATTACCCTCCTGTATTTTTATAAAGTCCTTTTCACAACACATGCTATTTTATGTCGCCTTATTAAAATGTTACTCTAAATTTCATACAATTACTTAGTTTAATTTTTACTATAACTTATTTTACCATATTTTTTTAATATATAATAAATAAATTTATAATTTTTTATTTATTTATCTCATTTGATTTTTCTTGCTTTATCATTATTATCAATATAGAATATAAATAAGAACATCTGTTGAAAGTTAATTTTAGCCTTCTAATGTTGATTTGTTCGCTACATCCGCAAAGGGGATTTACATATATAATGCAAAAAAAAATACAGAAATTGATAGAAAAGAATTCTGAGTGTGATGAAACAACCTCTCTATTAATGACCAAAGGTCCTATTAAAAAGAAAATAATCGCATTTGCTCTTCCCATTTTTTGGGGAAATCTATTTCAACAACTATATAACATTGTTGATTCATTGGTTGTTGGAAATTTTGCAGGCAGGGATGCTCTTGCTGCAGTCAGTTCGTCAGGACCCTTGATATTTTTGATGGTAGGTTTGTTCAGTGGTATCTATATGGGTGCCGGCGTGGTAATATCAAAATATTATGGAGGAAGAGATGAAGAAAAAGTTCAAATTGCTATTCATACTTCAGTAGCCTTTGGCGTTGCTTCAAGCGTAGTGCTTTCTATCGTTGGAGCAATTCTAACACCTCAGATTCTAAAGCTTATGAACACTCCTGATTCTGTTATTGACAACTCAGTGCTTTATTTTAGAATATATTTTTTGGGTATCTCTGGAGTAATTCTATACAATACTGCAAGCGGCATTTTTCAAGCTATAGGAGATAGCAAGCATCCTCTTCATTACCTCATAATAGGTTCAATTATTAATGTAGTTTTGGATTTGATTTTTGTTGCTGTTTTTAAATGGAGCGTGGCAGGTGCTGCTCTAGCCACTGTTATATCTCAACTAGTAAGTGCCTTCTTAGCATTTTCTTATCTCTGCAAAACAAAAGAAATATACAAAGTCGATCTTAAAAAAGCCAGATTTCAAAGACAAATGCTCAAACAACTATTAATTATGGGTATACCCACTGGGCTTCAAAATTCTGTAATTTCCATTGCAAACATAGTGGTACAGGCAAATATTAATGTTTTTGGTTCCATGGCTGTTGCAGGTTGTGGTTCTCATACAAAATTGGAAGGCTTTGCATTTATACCTATTACAAGCTTTGCATTCTCACTTACCACCTACATTAGTCAGAATTTGGGTGCAAGAGAATATGAACGTGCAAAAAAAGGTGCCTGCTTTGGAATAATTACTTGTATAACTATTTCAGAAATAATAGGCCTACTCTACTTCGTCTTTGCGCCACAGCTTATTTCCTGTTTCAACAGCGACCCTACAGTTGTGGCATTTGGAACACTTCAAGGAAGAACTGAAGCTCTGTTTTTCTTTCTTTTGGCCTTTTCTCATTGTATGGCCGGTGTTTTCAGAGGTGCAGGAAAGGCAATCATACCAATGCTTGTAATGCTAGCATGTTGGTGTGTAATCAGGGTTTCATATATAACTATGGCCCTTCAATTTTTTCCTACAATACAGACAATATTTTGGGCATATCCGATAACGTGGTCCCTAAGCTCCATAATATTTCTTGCATATTATATAAAAGCTGACTGGGTTCACGGTTTTGAATCCAAAATATACCAATAGATGATTATGGCTAGCTGTTATATGTAAACAACCCTTGTTTATCAACTTCTTTGCTATTAACATTTATTATTTTTTATGTTACAATGAGTTGTTATTTTACCTCAGAAAGGGAAAATTTTTTTATTTATGAAATTAGTAATTGCTGAAAAACCCAGTGTTGCATCTGAAATTGCAAAGGTAATGAACGCGCCCACAAAAGAAAAAGGCTATTATGTTGGGAAAGAGTTTCTGGTTTCCTGGTGTGTCGGTCATCTAATTGAAACTGTAATGCCAGAAGCTTATGACGGCAAATATGCAAAGTGGCACGCGATGGATCTTCCAATCATACCAAAAGAATGGAAATATCAAGTGTCTGCAGGAGTGCAGGCACAATTTATGATTGTAAAAAGCCTTATGGAACGTGATGACGTTGATCAGATAATATGTGCAACAGATGCCGGTAGAGAAGGCGAATTGATTTTCAGGCTTGTTTATAATCAAATTGGATGTACTAAACCATTTAAACGTCTTTGGATTAGTTCAATGGAGACAAAGGCCATAAAAGAAGGCTTTGATAAATTGAAAAATGGCAATGAATATGACAGACTTTATGATGCTGCACTTTCAAGGCTGCAAGCAGACTGGCTTGTTGGTATTAACTTTTCCCGGTTATTTGCGTGCATGTCAAATTCACAAATTAATATAGGTCGTGTTCAGACTCCTACTGTCAATTTAATTGTAGAAAGGCAACGGGCAATTGACAATTTTGATTCGAAGCCGTTTTATATATTAACAGCCCTTTGTACAAAAGAAGACATCAAATTTTCTGCTACCAAAAGAGTGGAAACTCAGGAAGAAAGTAAAAGAATAATTGAAATATGCAACGGCAAAGATGCAAAAGTCATCTCTATGGAGAATAATAGTGCAAAAGAAAATCCTTCTGCACTTTATGATTTGACCACTTTGCAGAGAGAGGCAAATAAAATGCTGGGGTTATCCGCACAGCAAACGCTAGATGCCACTCAGAATCTTTATGAAAAAAAATTAGT
The DNA here is from genome assembly GCA_964632625.1 of uncultured Oscillospiraceae bacterium. Lineage (GTDB taxonomy): Bacteria > Bacillota > Clostridia > Peptostreptococcales > Anaerovoracaceae > CAZWCK01. The sequence goes on along the minus strand of CAZWCK010000024.1, from coordinate 7,985 downwards.
TACATATCCCAGAACGGATAGTCGTTACCTTACCGCTGACATGAAGGAAAGTACGATTCAAATATTGCAAAGCATATTAAATGCGCCTTATATAAATGAAAAAACCAGAGAAACCTACAATATGGGCAATATTAATATTGACAATTTGATAAATGATAAAAAAGTTACTGACCATCATGCCATAATACCTACAATAGAAGCCCATAAGCTTTCTCAAAAGCTGCCACACGATGAGCATTGCATATTGTTAATGATAATTTATAGACTTCTTATTGCTCCATATGTTCCTCACCAATACATAAAAACCGAAGTTTTACTTGATATTGAGGGTGAAGAATTTAAGGCAACAGGCCGCTTAATAACTGATAATGGCTTTAAAGAGATACATTTTCAGCTTATCGAATTACTTAAATCCATGCAAAAATCTAATGAGAATCCAGATAATGGACAAAAGCAAAAAAAAAGAAAGAAAAAAGATACAGAAGATAAGGAAGAAGATATAATACCTGACTTGTCTAGAGGCGAATTACTTAAAAACACAGAGTTGACCGCAAAGGAAAAATCTACCCAACCTCCAAAACCATATACTGAGGACACCCTGCTTTCTGCTATGGAAAATGCTATGAGAACATTGGAAGATGAAGATCTGAAAAAGGAAGTCTCCGGTACGGGTCTTGGTACTCCTGCCACGCGAGCTGGAATAATAGAGAGAATTATCAGCACCGGTTTTATAGAGCGAAAAGGAAAAAATCTTCTCCCTACAGAAAAAGCCTATCAGGTTGTAGATGCAGTCCCAGAAAAAGTAAAAAGTGCCATACTTACAGCCGAATGGGAGCAACAATTAGAACAAATCTATAAGGGTACCTGCACTAGTGGAAGTTTTATCTCTGGTATTGAAAATTTTGTATCAGAAATGATTGCAGATTATACTAAGGATGCTGTTTTTGATGAAAATGGTAAAGAAATAATAGGTAAATGTCCGCGATGTGGAAAGAATATTTATGAAGGACGGTTAAACTACTATTGCTCCGGCGGCCAGGAATGTGGTTTTGCCATATGGAAAAATGACAAATTCTTTCTAAGTAAAAGAAAGCCATTAACTAAGCCAATGGTAAAAGCACTTATAGCAAAAGGCAGAATAAAAGTAGTAAATCTTTATTCTGAAAAAAAAGATACAACCTATTCGGCCTATGTTTTTATGGAGGATACCGGAAAATATGTCAACTTTAAATTGGTTTTTCCAAAGGGCATGAATTTCTAATTCTGCCCTTTTTAACCACATTTATGTTATATTGTGATTTGCATCCTTCTATTTTATTTGCTTCTGACTACTTACGCACCCTGCGCTATGAGGACAGTCTTTGCATCCGCACCCACAGGAGCTAACATGATTTTTTTTGTCCTTAATTACCTTATATGCAGCAAGGCTAACTGTCAGAAGTACCATTGCCCCTACTACCAAGGTTCCCCAATTTTCCTCTATATAATTAAACATTATTTACCCCTTTCTATCTAGTAGCTATCTGTTTCTTCAACCTCATCGTTTGTTAACAAATATGCCCTTTTGTAATCATATCAATTTAATTTTTATTGTTTACCCTTACGAGCCAACATATATATTATTGCTGTAAGTGCTGCAAAGCCAAACACTGTTCCTATTCCAAATCCATTTCCCTGAACCAAAGAGCCAATCTGATAAAAAATTAGTGCTATTGCATATGCAAAAATACAAAGATATCCTATGGCGAACCATGTCCATTTGCCACTGTTCATTTCGCGCCTAATTGCTCCCATAGCTGCAAAACAAGGGGCACAAAGCAAATTAAAAATCAAAAATGAATATGCACTCAAAGAGGTAAAATCATTTGCAAAATTGCCCCAATACTCAGTTCCTGCCTCGCCTACTTCAGCAAATCCATAAAGTACCCCGAAGGTTCCTACTACTTCTTCTTTTGCAATTAAACCTGTAAAGGTTCCTACTGTTGCTTGCCAGTTTCCGAACCCAAGAGGTGCAAATATCGGTGCAATGAACATTCCGATTGATGCCAAGAAGCTATTATTGTTATCTTCAACCGGCTGAAAACTACCGTCCACCATTCCATATCCTTGCAAGAACCAAAGCACAACTGATGCAAGCAAGATTACTGTTCCTGCACGTTTAATGAATGACCATCCTCGTTCCCACATGCTTTTAAACACATTGGTAGGAGTCGGCATATGATATGTTGGCAATTCCATTACAAATGGAGCTGGATTTCCCGCAAACATTTTAGTTTTTCTTAGTAATATTCCTGAAATTATTACTGCAGAAATACCAACAAAATATGCAGAAGGTGCAACCCACCATTCTCCATGAAATAAAGCACCTGCAATTAACGCTATAATAGGCAGCTTCGCACCACAAGGGATAAATGATGTAGTCATTATAGTCATTCGTCTGTCACGTTCCTGTTCTATCGTACGCGAAGCCATAATTCCAGGAACAGAACAACCTGAACCTATAAGCATTGGAATAAAACTTTTTCCAGAAAGCCCAAACTTCCTAAAGACACGATCCATTATAAATGCCACACGTGTCATATATCCACAGTCTTCAAGAAGTGCCAGCATTATGAACAATACCAACATTTGCGGCACAAAACCAAGCACAGCTCCAACACCAGAAACTATGCCATCAACAACAAGTCCATAAAGCCAACCATGTACACCAATCGATTGCATCCACTCGCCTATTGTTGGAATAATCCATTCGCCGAACAAAACATCATTTGTAAAATCCGTAAGAAGAGTTCCTATTGTCGTCACAGATATGTAGTATACCACAAACATTACCGCCGCAAAAATTGGAAGAGCCAAAACTCTGTTTGTAACAATCTGGTCTATCTTGTCTGATGTACTTAATTTCCCTCTTTTTAATTTTTTTACTGCATGATTCACTATTTGTGCTATATATGCATATCTCTGATTTGTTATAATACTTTCTGCATCATCATCAAGTTCTTTTTCGCATTCAGATATGTGTTCTTCTATATGTGATATCAACTCTTCATGTAATTTCAAAGACTCAATAACCTTCGAATCTCTTTCAAACAATTTAATTGCAAACCACCGCAGAATCTTTGGATCAACCAAGCTTTCTATTATTTCTTCAATATGGGCAATGGCGTGTTCAACAGAACCTTGAAAAACGTGTGGATGCTCTATAATGTCTTTGTTTTTAACTAATTCAACAGCTCTTCTTGCAATTTCAATTGTCCCCTCTCCTTTAAGCGCTGAAGTTTCATATACTTCACATCTTAAATCTTCTGCCAGTTTTTTTAAATCTATTATGTCCCCATTTTTTCTGACTATATCTATCATGTTTACAGCAATTATAACGGGAATCCCTAGTTCAATAAGTTGCGTAGTTAGGTAAAGATTCCTTTCAATATTTGTTCCATCAATAATATTAACTATTACATCCGGTTTTTCATTTACTAGATATTGTCTTGTAATTACCTCCTCTAAGGTATACGGTGAAAGTGAATATATACCAGGCAAATCTTGAATCACAATATTCTTGTCTGTTTTTAGTTTGCCTTCTTTTTTTTCTACCGTTACTCCTGGCCAGTTCCCAACATACTGGTTACTTCCCGTTAAATTATTAAACATGGTAGTCTTGCCGCAATTTGGATTCCCTGCAAGTGCAATTTTTATTTTCATTTCTTTTATCTCCCTTATCTCCCTTTTTCTACTTCAATTAATTCTGCATCCTTTTTGCGAATAGAAAGTTCATATCCTCTTACTGTAATTTCAATGGGATCACCAAGCGGTGCAACCTTTCTCAGAAAAATATCAGTTCCCTTAGTTATTCCCATATCCATAATTCTTCTTTTGATGGGGCCCTCACCATACAATTTTGTAACTATTACCGTTTCTCCCACTTTAACATCTTTTAGCGTTTTCATTTTGCTTACTCCTCTCATAATTGGATTAAATTTCTAATTAACCTTATAAAACAATTTCCGGTTATTTTATTTTAAAACAATCTTAAAATTAAATTATTATTCTATTTGTCATAGTTTGGTCTAATGCAATTCTACTTTCTTTTACAGAAAGTATCATGTTGCCCGCTATTTTAGAAATAACGGTGACCTCCCCACCTACTACCAAACCCAATTCTGCTAAGTGTCTTCTTATTTCATCTTTTCCCAATACTTTCTTAATGCAATTTGTTTGTCCCACTGTGGCCATTGTTAAAGGCATGATATATCTCCTTTCTAATGATTTAATTATTAAGCTAAATTAAATTTGCTTAAGGCAATTTATAAGTGTCAAGTCCTGGTTAGTTTTGGCTAACCCATTGCTAAAAAAAATATGTTTTTTACGAGAGCTTATTTATAACATTAACAAACTTAACAAATTTGAAAAGGTGGTTAGTTTATCCTAACCACCTTAAGTTTACCACGACTAACTTTATGTGTCAATATACTTTTTAAAATTTATCTCAAATATATTCCCACTATACATGAATGTTTTTTTATACTACCGGGTCCCAAGCTGCTAAATACTGACCAATAAAATAATAGAGCACTTACTGGTTCATAATTTTTATCACTTTGTATCCCTCTTTCTCTATTGACTCTATTAATTTCTCATTTGAAATTTCTTGATTCATTTCGATTGTAGCCGTCTTCTCTGCCAAGTCAACAGTCACCTTTGTTCCCTCAAGGCTTTCCAAAGATTTTTCAACTCTTCCTTTACAATGTTCACACATCATTCCTTCAATATAAATTTTTTTTACCATATTCTTGCTCTCCTTTCCTTCTCTACTTTGATTTTTTACTTTTACCTTATCTATATCAATAATTCGCAATCTCAAAGCATTTATTACTACAAATAACGAACTCAAGCTCATAGCTGCGGCTCCAATCATAGGTGAAAGCCTAATTTCAAAGATTGGATAAAGCACCCCTGCAGCAATAGGAATGCCCAATACATTATAAAACAATGCCCAAAATAAATTCTGCTTGATATTTCTTATTACAATCGCGCTGAGTTTGATTGCAGAAACGCAATCAGCAAGGCTATTTCTTACAAGTACGATATCCGCAGATTCAATTGCAATGTCTGTTCCTGCGCCTATTGCTATACCCACATCAGCTCTTGATAATGCAGGTGCATCGTTAATTCCATCTCCGACCATTGCAACAAATCTATTCTGCGTTCTCAATTTTCTAACTTCTGCTTCCTTATCTTGCGGAAGAACCTGGGATATTATTCTTTTAATTCCCACCTGCTCACCTACATGATTGGCAGTTTTTTCATTATCCCCCGTCATCATAATTACTTCAATTCCCATTTTTTCCATTTCACTGATAGCCTGCTTTGATGTTTCTTTAATTTTATCTGCAATTCCTATTATACCAAGCAATCCACCTTCAGAAGCAATAAACAACATCGTTTTTCCTTCTTCAGATATATTCTCATAATCAGTACAGCTTTTCTCAATGCTCACATTGTTTTTTTGCATCATACGTGAATTACCGCAAAAATAATGTTTTCCACCGACCATGCCTCCTATACCCTGTCCTACAGTTGAAAAAAAATCCGTTGCTTCTAGTTTGTCAACTTTTCTTTCCTCTGCATAGCTTATAATGGCTTTTGAAAGAGGATGCTCGGACATCTTTTCTAATGCAAAAATCACCCCAAGCAGATACTTTTCATCTATATCAGATCTTGATATAAAGTCAGTAACCTGTGGTTTTCCTTCTGTAATAGTACCTGTTTTGTCGAAAACTACAGTATCCACCATATGAGTGGCTTCAAGTATTTCTGCTGATTTTATCAATATTCCGCTTTGTGCAGCCCTTCCTGTTCCAACCATTATTGCAGTAGGTGTAGCTAATCCCAATGCGCAAGGACATGATATCACAAGAACAGTTATCGCATTAGATAAAGCAAACTCCACGCCATATCCCAACATCAACCAAATTATACCTGTTATAACCGAAATACTTATTACAACAGGCACGAAAACCGATGCCACCTTATCCACCATTCTTGCAATAGGAGCCTTAGATCCCGAAGCTTCCTCCACCAATTTTATTATTTGCGAAAATGTAGTTTCTTCTCCTATTCTTGTCACCCTGGCCTTTGCGAATCCCGAAACTACCATAGTTGCACCTATTACCTCGCTTTCCATGATTTTCTCAACAGGTAGACTTTCTCCTGTAATACTTGACTCATCCACTGTTATGTTACCGTTGCATATTACTCCGTCACAAGGTATTACATGCCCTTGTTTCAATATCACAACTTGATTTTTTTCCAATTCGTCTGCAGGAATTTCCTGTTCAATACCATTTAGTTCAACTATGCCAGTCTTTGGTGATAAATCGATTAAATGCCCAATGGCATCAAAAGTTTTCCCCTTGGCTTTTGCCTCTAAATATTTTCCCCCTGTAATTAATGTTAATATCATCCCAGCAGAATCAAAATACAAATTTGTATTATAGCTAATGACAAGTTCCCTATCTCCAACGGCAAGGCCATAACCCATCCTATAAATTGCAAATATTCCATATGCAAAAGAAGCTATTGTTCCAATGGCAATCAGAGAATCCATGTTGGCAGATTTTTTTATTAAAGCACTAATTCCAATTTCATAATATTTTCTGTTTACATACATTATAGGTAACAGTAATAATAATTGTGTCATCGTAAGCGTTATTACATGATCATAAGTCAATATTCCTTTTGGAACCATTCCTACCATTTGACCCATGGAAAAATACATCAATGGAATCAAAAATACAATTGAAATAACTAGCCGTTTCTTCATTTCCTTATCTTTTTCGAACCTTAAATCACTATTGTTGAGTTTCTTATCACCTTTACCGTCTGCTCCTGTCCCCTTTTTCACAGAAGCATGATATCCTCTTGCTTTTACTTGTGCAATAATACTGTCCACATTTATGATTTTTTCATCAAACTGCACTGTCATATAGTTCTGTAATAAATTTACGTTTACATTTTCAACACCTTGCATTTTTCCAACACTTTTTTCTATATTTATACTGCAAGCACTACATGTCATTCCAAATACATCAAATTTTACTTTCATCTAATTTCTCCAATCCATTTGCCCGTTTTTATTTATTTACTTTAAGCGGCAGTCCGTCATTATCCTTATTATTTTACATAATATAATTAATATTACATAATAAAATATTTTATCAAGTTTTCTCTGTTATGCGTTTTAATAAGCATCTCCCTTGTCTGTTTCTTCTTTTTATGGCAAACGCCGTTCCAGTTAGTTTCTTCTAACCATTATATCTTATTATTTAAAAAAATCAATACCTTCTTCTAGTCAAATAGCCTTCATTTCCTTGATTTTTTAAGCATAAAAAATATATTATTTGTACTTAAATAACGTTTAATAAATATAATTGTCAAAATATTTTAAATAAATTAATAAAATAGTAGATATTTATGCAATGTTGTAGTAATATATTAGTGTAATTATTTTTATCAGCTCATACAGAGCATATGAAAGGAGTGAATTTTTAATGGACGCTATTAACAACATCGTATCTTCAATTAATGGTATATTATGGGGGCCTCCTATGATAATCTTATTGTTTGGTACACACTTATTCCTTACAGTTCGAACCGGATTTATTCAAAAATATATTTTTAAAGCTATAAGGATGTCCGTTCAAAAAGATCCTGATGCTGAAGGTGATATCTCTCAATTTGGAGCACTTACCACTGCATTAGCATCAACCATAGGAACAGGAAACATCGTCGGTGTAGGTACTGCGCTTGCACTTGGTGGACCTGGAGCAATACTTTGGGTTTGGTTCACAGGTGTATTTGGTATTTCAACAAAATACGCTGAATGTTTAATCGGTGTAAAGTACAGAGTCAAGAGTCAGGATGGTTCAATGATTGGTGGTGCAATGTATGCCCTTGAAAGAGGCTTACATATGAAATGGTTAGGC
>CAZWCK010000023.1:0-14429 GCA_964632625.1 uncultured Oscillospiraceae bacterium | reverse complement strand
TTAAAATCAGAAGGGACTTGAACCAGAAAGGGCAGGAGCGTAAAACGAGAAAATATAGCATATTTTCGAGTAGCGACTGGTTCAAGCTGAAATGAAGACGTGACTCTGTACTATTTCACATTATAATTTGATACAGTTGCAATTAATTTTGACATTAATAGGCCAGAATAATGATGCATAATATCAGAAGATGAAGATTGCAATAAATATTGATAGTGATATAATATAAACATAGGTTTAATTTATAATCACTTGAGGTGTGGAGGTATATGACATGTTAGAACAATTAAAAAATGAAGCAAAGGTTGCGGCAGAACAATTATGTGAGGCTGCAAAATTAAAAGAAGGGAATCTCGTTGTTGTTGGATGTTCTTCCAGCGAAATTGAAGGAGATAAAATAGGAACAAATTCCAATCCAGAGGTTGCAAAGGCGGTTTTTGAAGGCATATATGAAGTATTACAATCAAAAGGAATTTATTTGGCAGCACAATGTTGCGAACATTTGAACAGAGCAATTATTACAGAAAGAGAAATAGTAGAAGATTCAGATATAGTAAATGTTGTACCACAGCCAAAAGCGGGAGGTTCTTTTGCTACTGCTGCATATGCAGGTTTTAAGAATCCTGTTGCAGTTGAAAGTATACAAGCAGATGCGGGGTTAGATATAGGATGCACCCTCATAGGTATGCATATAAAGAAGGTTGCAGTCCCTGTTAGACTTGAGACAAAAAAAATTGGAAATGCGATATTAATTGCGGCAAGAAGACGACCTAAGTTTGTTGGTGGTGTTAGGGCACTATATGATGAGAAATTATTGTAATACCAGAAAACGGCAAAAATTTGATATGTGTGTTAATTAAAAATAAAAAAGGTTTGAAAGTAATATTTTATTACGTTTAAACCTTTTCTTTTGCTATATTGAATATAAAGTGCGGAATTTATTGGAATAGTGTTTTGAATTTTTAAAATAGTAGCTGTATTTCAAGAGAAGATCTATCTTACTGATAGCATATCATATGCTTTTGCAATAAAGTCAACACAACCATCAATTCCAAAGACTTCACTGTTTAAGCAAAGGTCATAGGTACTAACATCATGCCAGTTATTGTCTGTATAGTGTCTAAAATGTCTTGCCCGTTGCTTATCAATTGTTTCAATAATGGATTTTGCTTGATCAGCAGGAGCACCGTATTCGTTAATAGTTCGATTTAACCTTGCATTGAATTCTGCAGTTATAAATATATTGAGACAATTAAAATCTTTTTTCAGAATATGATTGGCACATCTGCCAACTATTACACATGGTCCCTTCTGTGCAATACTTTTTATAACATTATATTCAACTTGATAAATCTTGTCCGGAAATAAAGTTCCCACATAGTAGCTACCCATTGCCACGCTATACAGAAAGCTATTAGGAAAGTTTTCTTCGTGCCTTTCAATAAGATTAGGGTCAAAACCACTTTTTTCAGCTGACAATTCAATTATTTCCTTGTCATAAAATGGAAGAGACAACTTTTCGGAAAGTTGTTTGCCTATCTGCCTTCCACCACTTCCATATTCTCGGCTTATTGTTATTATAAGATTAGCATTCATAAAATTATACCTCCATTTTCTTTATGTAGATTTATAAGTTACTGTTAAGTAAGCTATAGATAAATATTAATATATATATAAATCAAATATATATACATTCTATTGGAAAAAAGAGAAAAAGGCAAGGGGGGTTACAACTAATCTATTATATTTGCAAAAGTCGTCATTTGCAAAAGTAGTATACAAGGAAATAAATAAAACAATACGGATTGTGAAATGCAAAATATTGTGATAAAATATTTCTAATGCAGATTTGTTCAAAATACAGATTTGAGATTATGGATTGGAAAGAGAGGGCCATTTGATGTTAAATAATTTGGAAAACAAATATCCAGAAATAAAGGATATGAGAGAGTTTAGTGAAATCTTTTGGATAAACCCAAAGCAGGGAGAAAAAAGAAAACTGCCCTTTGATATGGCGGATATAAAAGATGCAGAAGCACGATTAGAAAGATTTGCAGCTTACATCAGAGTGGCTTTTCCTGAAACAGAAAAAAGTAAGGGAATAATTGAATCACCTCTTTGCGAGATACCAAAGATGAAGAAAGCATTAGAGGAAAGATATAAGATTTGTATACAAGGCAGAGTATTTTTGAAATGCGATAGCGAGTTACCGGTTTCAGGTTCAATAAAGGCCAGAGGCGGAATTTATGAAGTACTGAAGGTTGCTGAGAAAATTGCTATGGAAAACGATATGCTGAAAATTACTGATGATTATGCAATTTTAGCAACGGAAGAGTTTAGAAAGTTGTTTTCAAAATATAGCGTGGCAGTTGGCTCTACGGGTAATCTGGGTCTGAGCATTGGAATAATCAGTGCAAAATTAGGATTCAAGGTAACGGTACACATGTCAGCTGACGCAAGACAGTGGAAAAAAGATTTACTTCGTTCAAAAGGAGTAACAGTAATTGAGTATCCTGATGACTATCAAAAGGCTGTTGCTGAAGGAAGAAAAGAAGCTGCAAATGATAAAATGTGCCACTTTGTGGATGATGAAGGTTCAAGAGACTTATTCTTGGGATATTCGGTTGCCGCAAGAAGGTTAGTAAAACAATTCGAGGAAAAAAACATAATTCCTAGTAAAGAAACGCCGGTATTTGTTTATTTACCTTGTGGTGTTGGCGGTGCACCTGGTGGAGTGACTTTTGGAATAAAAGAAATTTTTGGAGAAAATGTTCATTGTATCTTTGCAGAACCAACGCATGCGCCTTGTATGTTACTTGGAATGATGACAGGTATGCACAATGATATTGCCGTTTCTGATATTGGACTTGATGGAAAGACTGCCGCTGATGGATTGGCTGTGGGAAGACCGTCTGCTTTGGTAGGAACAATCATGGAATCTCTTCTTGATGGTTGCTTTACTATAAATGATGAGGAACTATATCCATTGCTTGCTCTTCTTGCAGACAAAGAAGGATTGTTTATTGAGCCTTCTGCAACAGCAGCCTTCACAGGTGTTTATCATGTATTAAGTAATAAGAAATATTTGATAAAAAATCAGCTTGAAGGTAACATGAAAAATGCAGTGCATATTTTCTGGGGTACAGGTGGAAGCATGGTACCAGAAGAAGAAATGCAGAGATATTACAAAAAAGGAAAAGAATCATTTTAGAATCTATCGCTGTTATTTAATAAATCTTTCAAGAAGCCACCACGTATGGGTGTTTTCTTGGGGGATTTATTTTCATTCTGAATTTCAATAATGGTTTGGTAATACACTATAGAGGCTTCAAATTTATCTTTTTCAATGTTTAAAATTGCGTAGGAGCCTTGTGTTCCATCAGATGGAAGTGTTAAGCTTCCGGGATTCAGAAGGTGAAAGCCATCAATTTCTTGACATAAGGGTTTGTGGGTATGCCCAAAAAGAGCAGCTTTGCACCCAAGTTCTTCTGCACGATAAATTAAATTCTGCAAGCTAAATTTTACTTTTTCCATATGACCATGAGCAAGATAAATTTTGCCAAATTCCGTTTCAAGTATTTTATAATCATCATAGCTATAGGATCCATCCATATTTCCTTTGACATTTATTACATCAATGTTTAAAGCTTTTTCTAAATCCTTTGCATCCTCCTGCAAGTCCCCCAAATGTATAATTGCATCAATATCTTTCAAAACTCTAAATATTTCAAGAGCTTTATTAATATGGCGATGTGTGTCACTGATTACAAAATATTTCATGAAAAAATTTTCCTTTCCGACTGCTTTTAAGTTAGTGAGTCTCAAAACTTCAAAGATGGTAACTATAATGTTGGTAATTTAAGAATAATTCCTAAATGGCGAGGTATAACTTCAAAATTCCATTATCACTTGAAATGTAAGTAAGCTTAGCATGAGAAGGCAATTTTTCAATAAACCCAAGAGAACTTAGATTTACATAAATGTGGGTCTTATCTGCAGTGGCAAGAGGTGTTTTTATTATTTCTAAAGCTGTTTTAATAAAATGATCCTTAAGTGAAGCCGCTTTCAGCGCCATGCCTTGTACAATATTTCCATTGGATTTTATGTCTTCATTATAGGAAAATGCTAGAAATGGAGTCTCTTTTGTAAATTCCATAGCTGTAACTTTTAACTTATAATTTGCTGTAATAGGGCCAAGCTGCTGAATATCAAGCTTGCAGTTCAGGAATATCGTATCGCTAGAAAATTGAACAGAGTAATCGCTTAGATATTCATAAGCTTTTTCAATAATAAAGGGCTTGAGCTCCTTGTTAATAAGTTTTTCAGGAATAGCAATAATTCCTTTTTCAATATCTTGTGGAAGGAAATATTGCAGTAGATTGTTTATTTCGTTTTTGTTCCTAAGAATGGTTGCAGCAATTGATTTGTAGTTTATAGTTTGATTATTGGCCATATTATTTCCTCCTGCAAAATATTTTTAGTATAATTTGAATAAAATATTTTTAATATAAAATTCAGTACGGTACATTAACACATAGTTATATTATAGTTTAGGCAAGGTCAATATGCAATCTGCAATATTATAATTCTTCAAGAATCCTCACATATTCAGGAGCATTTAAGGTATCGAGCAAGGCTTTCTTTTCCGTGCCTTTTGGAAGACTTAACTCCAAATAAAAAGCAACAGTATCAGCAAAAATAGTTTTTTGCTGACTGATATTAAATTCATAACTTTCTACGTTCATGGACTTAAGTTGTTTCTTGTATGTCTTCAGGTTTGTAACTAAATCAAATTCAACATAGAGATTTATTACCTTGGAATGCTTGTAGAAATAGTTTTCAATACTTGGAAGTAGAGACAAAGATATAAATATCAGAATTCCGGCGACTATGGCACCAAAATAAAAACCTATGCCAACGGCAAGACCAAGACAAGCAGAAGCCCATAAGCCTGCAGCAGTGGTCAGACCTTTTATTTTATGAGTGCTTGTAACTATTATAGTACCAACCCCCAAAAAGCCTACACCTGTAATTACCTGTGCACCAAGCCTGGCGGGATCGGTTATATCTGTAATATATTGAAATATATACTGGTTGGTAAGCATTGCAAGGCAAGAACCTACACATACCAAAATATGTGTACGAAAACCAGCAGTATGCTTATTTTTTCCTCTTTCGAGACCTATGATGCCACTGAGTATTACAGCTAATAGCAATCTGATAAAAACAGACTGATAGGTTACTTCAGAAAGCATCAATGAACAATCTGTAAAATACATACTTACACCTCCTTATAATTGTGGCTTTTTATTTTTATTAGTATACCACAAGTAGTAAATATGTGATAGAATAAATAAAAATTCACTTGGAGGTACAGTATGTTTCAGAATATAAAAAAGAAGAAATTAATACTTGAAAATAGGAGACCTTATAGTAGAGAAGTTTTGGATTATTTAGAGAAGGTAAATTATCTTGATTGGATTAGTTCAGCAATGAGGCTAGATGGAAGCAGCTTGAACCGAGAAAATATAAAAAAGCTACTTCAAGGGGAATTTATTGCTACGGCTACAATAAAAGAGCATGACATGGTGGACGGTTACTATAATGCTATAAAAATAGCTTATGACATGGTGCATATGCGTCAGAATATAAATAAGGATACAATAGTTAAACTTTACATACTCATCTCAAAGAACCAAATCTGTCGGTATCGGGAAACCTCTCCAGTTATTTTTACCTTTAGCTATAATCCACCACATCCAAGTGACATCGAGGAGCAAATGGCAGCTCTAATAAGATGGATAAACAGTAGTGACTTAGAAACATTGCCGATTCAAAAGGCTGTATATCTTCATAATAAATTTATTGAAATATATCCTTTTGAACAGGAATGTGAGGCAATGGCAAGATTTTTGATGCAGTATTATCTTTTACTACAGGGTTTTCCACCCATTAACTTACTTTTAAGTGAAACAGAATACAATGAACTAATAATAAGTTATTTAAAGAATAGAGAAATTGATGTTTTTTCGGGAGCGGTTGAACGAGCAGTGTTTAATAAATTAGATTTGATGATGCAATTGACTAGTGAAACTTGATTTTTTCGTTGACAATAAAAGGTAAAAGCAGTATTATTAACAATGATGTAAACTTAAAGTTGTAAATATAGTAGTGGATAAGGAGTAGTAGAAACAGTATGAGTAAGGAAAGAAGAATTATTCAGGTAGATGAGAGAGTTCCTTTGGCAAAGGGAATACCTCTTAGTATTCAGCACACTTTCGCAATGTTCAGTGCCTCAGTGCTTGTGCCTTGGTTGTTTGGAATTAATCCTGCAATTGTCTTATTGATGAATGGCATTGGTACTTTGATTTTTATCATGATTACCAAGGGTACTTCACCAGCATATCTAGGGTCAAGCTTTGCATTTTTATCTCCCACATTTTTGCTTTTAGCAAATCCGGAGTTGGGTTATCAATATGCACTGGGTGGTTTCGTGGTGACAGGACTAATTTTCTGTGCAGTTGCAATTTTGATTAAGTTTGTGGGAACCACGTGGATTGATATATTGATTCCTCCGGCAGCCATGGGTCCTATTGTTGCACTTATTGGTCTGGAGCTTGCTGGAACCGCAGCTTCAAATGGGGGACTGATACTTAATGATACATATACACAGTTAAATCCTAAGTTTGTGGCAGTATTTGTTATAACTCTTGCCATAGCAGTATTTGGACAGGTTCTATTCAGGGGATTTGCTGCTGCTATTGCAATTCTGATTTCTATAATTACAGGATATGTTATTGCATTTGCAATGGGACTTGTGGATGTTGCTTCAATAACCGAATATACAAAAATTTTAATGATTCCTAACTTTATGTTCCCTAAGTTCAGCATGAATGCAATTTTGATTATTATTCCGGCTTCTTTGGTAGTAATTTCTGAGCATATAGGTCATCAGGTGGTTACAAGTGAGATAGTAGGTAAGGATTTATTGAAAGAACCTGGACTTCACAAGACTTTGTTGTCAGACGGTATTTCAACTACTTTATCAGGACTTTGCGGTTCTGTTCCTACAACAACTTATGGTGAAAACATAGGCGTAATGGCTGTTACAAGAGTATACAGCGTTTGGGTAATTGGAGGAGCTGCGGTATTTTCAATACTGCTTGCATTCTTTGCACCGGCATCTGCATTGATTCAGTCAATTCCTGCACCAGTAATGGGTGGTGTATCCTTCCTTCTTTATGGAATGATAGGAGCATCAGGTCTTAGGCTTTTGGTTGATAAGAAGGTAAATTATGCAAAATCAAGAAATCTTGCAATGTCTGCTGTAGTATTTGTAACAGGACTTTCTGGTGCATTTATACAGATTGGAAATGTTAAGTTGACAGGAATGTGCTTAGCTACAATCGTAGGTATTGTGCTGGGATTGATATTCTATGTTATTGACAAGATGGGGATTGCAAATGATAGTGAAGAATCAGATACGATACAATAAAATAGAATAAAATTTGAAAGAAATTTAAATAATTTGAATGTTGATTAAAAAAGCCCATGTTTGTTCTAAATGAAGAGCAAGACATGGACTTTTTTTAATAATTTACAGACTTTTTTCACACAGTTATTTATTTAATAAATTCTCCACCTTTCAATACTTTTTTCTCAAGGCTTTCATGCTTTATTCCTGTTCCTTCTGCTGTCTGTTTTTGGATTGCACGTATCTTCAAAGGAAGTGAGAACAGATTGATGAAACCTTCTGCATCACTTTGATTATACACTTCATCCTTGCTGAAAGTTGCAAATTCTTCATTGTACAGAGAATATTGTGATTTTGATGCAACTGGGACCACAGAGCCTTTATATAACTTCATTTTTACAGTACCAGACACATTAGCTTCTACTGTATCTGCGAAGGTACAAAGGGCTTCTCTTAATGGAGTGAACCAAAGACCATCATATACAAGTTGTGCAAATTTCATTGCTACAATATTTTTATATTGCATAGTATCTCTGTCAAGTATTAATTTTTCAAGGGTAGAATGTGCTTTATATAAGATAGTACCGCCTGGGGTTTCATAAACACCACGGGACTTCATTCCAACCAGTCTGTTTTCAATAATATCAATGGTTCCAATCCCATTTTCGGAGCCATATTTATTTAATGTTTCAAGTAATTGAATAGGAGACATTTCCTGTCCATCTATGGCAATAGGAACTCCCTTTTCGAAGGTTATTTCAATAGTGGTCACTTTGTCAGGAGCCTGTTCAAAAGGAACGCTAAGTATATGGATATCATCTAAATGCTCATTCCATGGATTCTCCAGATTACCACCTTCGTGGCTTATGTGCCATATGTTTTCATCGCGACTGTATATTTTTCCTTCTGTTTGATTTATTGGAATTTTGTGTGCCTTTGCATATGCTATGCAATCTTCTCTGGAAGTAAGATCCCATATTCTCCAAGGTGCAATGATTTTGATGGAAGGATTAAGGGCTTTAACACCAGCTTCAAAACGAACCTGATCATTACCTTTTCCTGTACAACCATGTGCAATATAAAAGGCACCTTCTTTTTCCGCAATTTCAACTAATTTCTTTGCCATGAGGGGTCTTGCCATTGATGTCCCCAGCAAATAATCGCTTTCATAGATTGCGCCAAGCTTTAAGGTTGGCCAAATGTAGTCAGTGATAAATTCTTCTCTTATGTCAAGCACGTATGCTTTCGTGGCGCCTGTCAGATATGCTTTTCTTTCAATGGCACCAAAATCTTCTTTTTGGCCGGCATTACAGCATACAGCAATAATATCGCAGTCATACTGCTCTTTGAGCCAGGTGACAATAATGGATGTGTCTAATCCGCCTGAATAGGCTAAGACAATTTTCTCTTTTGACATTCTTTTTTTCCTCCTCATAGAATATTTCCACAAAAAATTCAAATTTATTACTTTTTGTGAATAATTTTAAATATGATTATATAACTAAAATTTGTGGAAAGCAACAATTATTTTTAAAAAAATGAAAATAAATTGGGTAAATTCACAACAAGTGGCGTTAGCAATAGAGTTAATTAAAAATGAGGGAATATGAAGAGTAAAATAAGAAGTCATGAACAAGGGTGAAAGATAGAAAAACAAAAATGATGATAATAATGAGAATAAATAGTTATTATAAATCAGTAAAATATTATAAAAGATATGTGAATAAGGAAAAAATTAATGTATAATATAATTAGGTTATGTGATTAAAAATTATGAAAATTGGAAAGGTATGGAATGGGAAATATGACATTTCAAAAAAATGATGAAACACTGGAAAATAAAAACATGACGCTGGTAAACGATATAATTGAAAAATTAGCTGTAAAACTGACTGATATAATAGGCAATGAACGTGTTATGAGGAATGAGGACATGAGGATGCATACTTCGTTTCGAGCAGGGGGTCATGCGGCTGTCTTTGCAATAGTGGAGAGTGTGTATGAGCTTTCTCAAATCTTGAAGTTAGTGCAGGATAGTAATGTTAAATATATGATTTTAGGAAACGGAACCAATATGCTTGTTAAGGATGCAGGATATGCAGGAGTACTTATCAAATTGGGAGAAAATTTTTCCAAGGTTGAAATTGAAGGAGTCAATGTAAGGGCAGGTGCTTCGGCACTGATGTCTTCAGTAGCAAAAGAAGCATTGAATGCTAATCTTTCAGGGTTTGAGTTCGCAAGCGGAATACCTGGAAGTATAGGGGGTGCTGCATTTATGAATGCAGGGGCCTATGGAGGAGAGATAGCTGATATTGTAAAAAGTGCAGATGTGATTTCAAAAGATGGAAGCTGTACAAGAACTGTGAACGTGAAAGAAATGGATCTTGGATACAGGCATAGTATCTTTTGTGATACAGGGGATATAGTAACTTCTGTTACTCTGCAGCTAACCTCAGGAAATAGAGAAGAAATATCAGCAAAGATGAAGGAACTGATGACAAAGAGAAACGAGAAGCAGCCAGTCAATTTCTTTAGTGCAGGGAGCTTTTTTAAAAGACCAGAGGGGCAGTTTGCAGGAAAGCTTATTCAAGAGGCAGGGCTGAAGGGCCTTTCTGTTGGAGGGGCGCAGGTGTCACCTCTTCATGCAGGTTTTATTGTAAATACAGGCGGTGCAACAGCTACAGATATTTTAGAACTGATGAGGGTTGTACAGAATATTGTCAGGGACAAGTTCGGAGTGTCACTGGAGCCTGAGGTGAGAATCATAGGCGATTGAAAAATTTACATTTAAGGCAATAATAGAGTAAAAGGCAAAGAGATATGTTGAAGAAAATAATAAAAAGATAACTATGTAAAGACAAGGGAAAGGAAGAAATTGTGACAATAGATGAAAATAAATACAGATTGAATTTTGATTATCACACACATACTATATTTTCACACGGTAAGGGTAACATTGAAGATAATGTAGTGAGTGCAATAGGAAAAGGACTTCGCGGCATAGCAATTACGGATCATGGACCAGGACATTTGACTTATGGGATGAGAAAGGAAGATGTTCCTGTGATGAGAGAGATTGTAAACATAATGAAAGAAAAATACAAGGAAATTGAAATTTATCTTGGGGTTGAGGCAAATGTTGTGAATACCAAAAACTTTCTTGATATTTCAAGAAAAGGATTTGAGCAATATGATTTTGTTATCGCAGGCTATCATTACGGTGTCAAAAGAGGCTACTGTATATCAAATTGGTTAAATTCTAATACACCTTGGAAGCTTAACGAAAATTATCAAAGAAACAAAAATACTGAAATGGTAATAGGAGCATTAAGAACAAATAAAATAAAAATTCTTACACATCCCGGAGACAAGGGTCCTTTTGACATTGAAGCAATATCAAAAGTTTGTGCAGAAACCGGAACGTGGATGGAAATAAGCACTTGGCACGACCATCTGACAGTTGAGGAAATAAAAATTGCAGCAAAAGAGGATGTGAAGTTTGTAATCAGCAGCGATGCTCATACAGTAGAAAGAATAGGGAGCTGTATAGGAGGAGTGGAAAGGGCTCTTGAAGCCGGGCTTGATTTGGACAGGATAGTGAATCTGGAGATATGTTAAAAACACAAATGAATTTAGGAAAAGGAAATTGATTATATGAAGGTTGTAATTGTAACAGGGCTTTCGGGAGCCGGAAAAACACAGGCTATAATAAGTCTTGAGGATAAGGGATATTACTGTATTGATAATATGCCGCCTGCACTTATTGAAAATTTTATTGAGCTGGTTGCGCATGACAAGAACGATATTGAAAAGGTGGCATTTGTTATTGATGTTAGGGGCTGTGAGTTTTTTGATGATGCAGAAAAATCCCTTATAGAACTGAAAAAGAAGGATGCTGATTGTAAAATTATATTCCTTGAAGCATCCGAAGAGGTTCTTATAAGGAGATATAATGAAACAAGGAGAAACCATCCATTATCATCACCTACTATGACTAATATTGAAGGCATAAGAAAAGAGAGAGAATCTCTTCAAAATATTAGAAAGCTTGCTGACTATGTCATTGATACTTCAAACATGAAGTCCTCCAAGCTTAGAAATGAAATAATGGAGATATTTACATCTGAGCATAATGTGAATACATTTACTGTAAATATTCAATCATTTGGGTTTAAAAACGGCATACCACTTGATGCTGACATGGTATTTGATATGCGTTTTGTTCCAAACCCATTCTATGTGGCGAGTTTAAAAAAACTTACAGGAAATAGTAAGAAGGTACAGGATTATGTGATGAAGCATGAAGAGGCAAAGATATTTGTAAAGGCTCTGGATACCATGATAAATCAGATGATACCTTGCTATATAAGAGAGGGCAAATATAGTCTAAACTTGGCGTTTGGATGCACGGGAGGGCAGCACCGTTCTGTAACCTTTGCCAATGAATTTGCAAATATATTTGAATCGCAAGGAAAGAGAGTGACACTGGATCATAGAGATTTGTAGTAATATAAAAGTTGATTTAGGTTGAAATAATAAAGCGTCTATGTTAATATGATAATGAGTGGTCAAGTGTTTAATCATGCTGAAATGCTCCACGTTTCAGTAAAGGACTGCTTTGCAATGTATGGCGTTACGTTGCTGTCACCCATTATTAATTATAGTAAGTGATTGATTGAATAGGAGAAAATAAAATGGAAAAATTAATTATTTCCGCTGCAATTTGCGGAGCAGAAGTTACTAAGGAGCAGAATCCTGCTGTTCCTTATACTGTGGAAGAAATCGTTAGAGAAGCAAAGTGTGCATATGATGCAGGCGCTGCAGTAATTCATCTTCACGTAAGAGAAGACGACGGTACTCCAACACAGAGCAAGGACAGATTCCAGGTTTGTGTGGATGCTATTAGAAAGGTATGCCCTGATGTTATTATTCAACCATCAACAGGCGGTGCTGTAGGCATGACTGATCTTGAAAGATTACAGTCAACTGATATCGTTCCTACTCCTGAATTTGCAACCTTAGACTGCGGAACCTGCAACTTCGGCGGGGATGAGATCTTTGTAAACACTGATAACACTATTTTTAACTTTGCAAAGATTATGAAGGAAAGAGGAATTAAGCCTGAGCTTGAAGTATTTGACAAGGGCATGATTGACATTGCTCTTAAGGCTGACAAGAAAGGCCTTTTGGTACATCCTCTTCACTTTGACTTTGTACTTGGAGTACAAATGACAGCTACACTTCGTGATTTAGTATTTATGGCTGAAAGTGTTCCTGCAGGCTCAACATGGACAGCTACAGGACTTGGAAAGAATGCTTGGCATATTGCGGCGGCTACTATTTCATTAGGTGGACATGTAAGAGTAGGATTTGAAGACAACCTTTATATGGAAAAGGGAGTCCTTGCAAAGAGCAATGGCGAAATGGTTGCAAAGGCAGTTGAAATTGCAAAACTTCTTGGAAGACCGATTGCAACTCCAACAGAAGCAAGACAGATTCTAGGATTGACAAAATAATTTTTTAATGAAAAAACGGACCTTGAGTAAGTAGCTTGCGGTCTGTTTTTTATAAGGGAGAAGTATGTCGTTTTCAACAGATACAAAAAATGAACTGGCTCATTTTGAGCCTGAAAAGAAATGCTGTATGCTTGCAGAAATTGCAGGCTTTATTCGTATGTGTGGAAGCATAAGACTTGCAGGCGGCGGAAAGATAAATGTGGTTATTACCACGGACAATGCTGCTGTTGCAAGGCATTATAAGAAAATGATAAAGGAATACTTTGATGTAGATGCAGGGCTTGAAGTGGGAAAAGGGACTTCGTTGAAAAAAGGGAGAGTATATAATTTAACTATATATGATGATGAAGATAAAATGAGCCAGCAAGTTTTGCGTGAGGTAGGAATTCTCATGGTGCGTGAAGGAATGAACTACATAAGTGACGGTATTTATGATGGGCTAATAAGAAATAAGTGTTGTAGGAAGTCCTATCTTCGCGGAGTATTCCTAGGAGCAGGAAGCATTACAGATCCTGAGAAAAGCTATCATTTAGAGTTTGTTTGCAATACGGAGATATTGGGGCATGATGTAAAAAAGCTTATTAACAGTTTTGTCGATCTTCATGCAAAGATTGTTCAAAGAAAAGGTAGTTTTGTTGTATATGTGAAGGAGTCTGAGCAGATAATAGACATTCTTAATATTTTGAAAGCCCACGGACAGCTTTTGAAGTATGAAGATGTAAGGATTATAAAGAACATGAAAAACACGGCAAATCGTATCAATAATTGTGATTCTGCCAATTTGGACAGGACCTTAAATGCCTCTCAAAGGCAGATTGAAGCAATCAAAAAGATTGAAGGAGCAAAGGGCTTGAGAGCTTTGCCGGACAAGCTATATGACGTGGCTGTCTTGCGTCTTGAAAATCCCGAGGCAAGTTTGATAGAGCTGGCAGAAATGATGGAACCGCCACTCAAAAAGTCAGGAATCAACAATAGATTTAGAAAGATAGAAGAATTTGCCAATAAATTGTAAAAAATACAAATAATATTAATTGAAATAACAAAATGGAGTTAAAAAAGACAGATTTATTACTATCAATCTTATAAACTCCATTTTAATATGATCTTGTAACGAGTTTTGTGTAACTAGATAAACATCCTTTTGAATTAATGTTAGAATGATTTTAATCTAAGAGGATTTTTTTTCTTGTTTTATCTACTTACTTTTTTCATGTTTACCATCATGAACATTTAGTTTTTGACCGTTAATAATTCCTAAATCTTCATTTTCTTTAGGATTTATCTTTCTTAGTTCAGGGTCACTTTTTTCTCTATCTTTAAGTCTATTTTTGTTGTTATTCATAAAATTATTACCTCCCTTTATATTATTAATATCTACTACCTAGTATTTATTTTTTTAAAAGAATTATTCATTTTAAAAAATATCTTACTTATAATTA
>CAZWCK010000022.1:0-14584 GCA_964632625.1 uncultured Oscillospiraceae bacterium | reverse complement strand
GCATAAGGCTCTGCATACTTGATATCATCAGGGAATCTTGCCTTCAAGGCCTCAATATCTTCATACGAAAATAAATCTGTTTCCCAAAACCCCTGCCCATCTTGTTGCATAGACCAATTGGGCATCAGATACATATAGCTTGCACCCATACTCTCAAACTCATTGCTTACAGCCCCTTTCGCTGACGCTCCTATTGAAGTAATGGCAATAACAGAACTTATTCCTATAATAATTCCCAGCATTGTCAGAAAGGATCTCATTTTGTTGATGCGTATGGCGGTAAGAGCTAGTTTCACGTTTTCTAGAAATAACATTAGCTGTTCACCTCCCGCATTTTGTACTTACCGCAATTTATGCCGTTCTGTGTTAATTTGTCGCTCAAAATTTCTCCGTCCTTGAAGCTTACCACCCTATCGGTAAATTCCGCAATGTCTGTTTCATGAGTAACAATTATCACGGTACTTTTCTGCTCTCGATTTAGTTTAGAAAAAATTTCCATAATTTCTACTGAAGAAGTAGAATCCAAGTTCCCCGTGGGTTCATCCGCCAATATAATCGGTGGATTATTCGCAAGCGCCCTCGCAATCGCTACTCTTTGCTTCTGCCCTCCTGAAATTTCATTAGGCATATGCTCATATCTGTCTCCTAAGCCTACACTCTCAAGAAGCTCTACAGCTCTTATGTGTCTGTCTCGTTCTGGAATCTTGCCGTAAACCATAGGAAGCTCCACGTTTTTCAATGCACTGGTTCTGGGAATCAAATTGAAAGACTGAAATACAAATCCGATTTTCTGGTTTCTGACAAAAGAAAGCTCATCGTCTGTTTTTTCTTTAATATCTATACCTTCCAAATAATATGCACCTGAGGTGGGTCTATCCAGGCAGCCAAGGACATTCATAAGCGTGGATTTTCCTGAGCCGGAAGCCCCCATTATAGCCACAAACTCACCTTTATGTATAGTTAAGTTTATGTTTTTCAAGGCCTTAACCTCTATATCTCCATTTTTGTAGGTTTTTACCAGATTACTTACTTTTATTACCTCTGTACTCATGGCTACCTCACTATTCATTAATTGTCGGCATAATTGAAACCGGCATTTCATCTTTATATTCAAGAGATGGGCTAAGTACAACCTCATCGCCTTTTTTTATATCTTTTGAAATAATTTCGCAGTTAATGTTGCTCTCAAGGCCTACCTCAACTGAAATCTTCTTGAGCAAGCCCTCACTTACAACAAAAACACTGTTCTCCCCTGTTTCAGGATCTTGTAAAATTGCATCTATAGGAGCTGTCAAGACATTTTCTCTTTTTTCAATTAAAATTCTTGCCTTTGCCGTAACCCCTGCTATTAAATTACTGTCTCCTTTATCCACGTCAATAATTACAGGAATTACCATTTCCGCCGTGCTTTCATCTTTCTTCTCTCCTGTTGGAGAAATCTTTGAGACTACTCCCGTAATAGTTTCCTCTCCTAGAATCTCTGCTGTTATGGTTACAGGCTGACCCTCTTTCACATTGCTTATATCATACTCACTTATCTTTACCTTCATTTGCAAATCATCAAGGTTCTCAACCACAAACATAGGGCTTTTATTTTCAGTATCGCTAGCATATCTTCCCAAAGTAACATTTACCCTTGTAACAGTTCCGTCTATAGGGCTCTTTACCCTTGTATTGTCCAGACCATCAAAAGAAGCTACATTAATACTATCTGTCTCGTAGCTTGACTTCGCCTTCAAGTAATCGTTCTTAGACATCGCACCTTCATCGTATAATGCCTTTGCATCCTCATATAATCTCTTGGATTCTGCAAAAGAGACTTGCGCCTTTCTATAATTGTCCGCTAACTCTCCACCATCAAGGATTGCAAGAGTCTGTCCCTTAGTAACACGGTCGCCCTCGCTTACAAGAATCTCTGTTACCTTGTAATTCAATGCACTGGCAACATCCGCAGACTCCGAGCCCTGTATGGTTCCTTTAATAGTAATATCTTTCTCAATATTTGTTTCTTCTACAATTCCTGTAGTTACCATCACCGGTTGAGGAGCAAGACTTGTAATTACCTTTGCAGCAACAAACAGTACCAAAAGTGCAGCTAACACAATAAATATTATAATTTTTTTCTTTTTTGAATTTCCTTTTTTGCCTTCTTTCAACATACCCTTATCCTTTTTCAAATTAAACCCCTTTTTCGCTGATTTAATTTCCACTTCTGACTTTGGGCTTGAACCAAAATCAGATTCTGCGTTGAATTCTTCCATTTCTTCACCCACTTTTGACTTTCTTTTAAACATTCTTGTTTCTCCTTTTCCTTGATTTATTCAAATAATAATTGTGGATCTATGTTTGTATCTCTTTTAAAAATAAAAGACAATTCACCCTTTATAAGAAATTATAAACCCCAAATATTAACAATTTCTTAAACAAATATTAAAATACTTATAATTTTACCTACACAAAACTATAATAGCTAGAATATTTACTATCACAGCAATAGGTAGTAACATTTTAAACTTCCATTTCTGAGTTTTGTGTCTAAAGATAAAGGAACCACACAAGCTTCCTATACCTCCAAACAAGAATGCACTTATGAGCAATGTTGCCTCGCTTATCCTCCACTGACCTTTTTTTGCTTTTACTTTATCTATCCCCATCATAGCAAAAGTTAAAATATTCCATAATATAAAAATTATTGTAAATTTTGTTATATCAATATTCATTTGTAGTTAACAATTCTCCTTGCTTTAAGCCTGTGTTTTGTAGCTGTTTTAAGTTACAAATCATTGAAATTTACGATTTAACAGGGCTTGTTTCACGTGAAACAAGCCCTGTTTTAAAGCTTATCTTTTCTTTATTACTTATATTTCTCGGATTCCACAACTATCCATTATAAGCGTTGACACTATATTATCATTTCACTTTAGTGACTTCAATAAATCAATTAATCTATCCAACTCATCTTTACTATAATATTCTATCTCGATTTTTCCTTTTTTCCCCTGGTGTATCAATTCAACTTTTGTCCCTAGTATTGATTTTAATTCTTCTTCCACCGTTTTTATATCTGCATTTTTTTGTCTCTTCCTAGGTACTGCTCTTCCTTTCGGTTTTTCTTCGTTTATAATTTTTTCGATTTCCCGTACGGATAAGTCTTGTTTAGTTACTTTCTCTGCCAGAGCAATTTGCTTCTTCTCTTCCTCCACGCCCACAATAGCTCGGGCATGCCCCATAGATAATTTTCCATCTATTACCATGTCCCTAATTATTTCAGGAAGCTTTAGCAGCCTTAAAGCATTTGTAATATAAGGTCTGCTTTTCCCAACACTTTTGGACACCTCTTCTTGAGTAAGTCCAAATGTTGAGATCATCTGGTTTATTGCCTCTGCCTCTTCTATAGGATTCAAATCCTCTCTCTGCATATTTTCTATAATGGCAAGTAGCATGTTCTGCTTATCAGATAACTCTTTTATGATGCACGGTAATTCTTTTAGCTCGGCTTTTCTAGCTGCTCTCCAACGTCTTTCGCCTGCAACGATTTCATATCCCCTGTCTCTTTTTCTTACCACAACAGGTTGAATTATCCCGTGTTCCTTTATGGAATTTGCCAATTCTTCAATTTTCTCATCATTAAAGTGTTTTCTTGGTTGATTTGCATTTGGTCTTATATTATTAATATCAATAAAAACAATTTTGTTTTCTGTATTGTACTGTTCTGCTGCTTCGGCATCTTCTCTTGCCATTTCTGCTGCATGTATAGAAATTGCTTCGTTTGTATCCGCTATTAATGCTCCAAGACCTTTGCCCAGTCCACCTTTTTTAGCTGCCATCAGTCCTGTTCCTCCATTTCAAGGAATTCTTCTGCAAATTCCAAATATGCCTCTGCACCCTTTGATTTAGGATCATATTCTGTGATAGGCATACCAAAACTAGGTGCCTCTGCAAGCCTTACATTTCGAGGTATTACAGTAGTATACACCTTTGACTTGAAATATTTTTTTACTTCTTCTACGACCTGAATAGATAAGTTCGTTCTGCCATCAAACATACTCAGAATTACTCCTTGAATTTCTAAGTCAGGATTTAAATTCTTTTTTACCAGCTCTATTGTGCTCATTAGTTGACTAACGCCTTCAAGTGCGTAAAACTCACACTGTATAGGTATCAAAACGCTATCTACTGCAGTCAAAGAGTTAATAGTCAGCAAACCTAATGAAGGTGGACAGTCTATAAAAATATAGTCATATTTCCCCTTTATCTTATCTAATGCCTTTTTTAATCTCTTATCTCTTCCTTCTAACTGCACCAACTCTACTTCTGCTCCTGCAAGCTGAACACTGGCAGGAATAATATCCAGATTCTTGACATTTGTTGATATAATTGCTTTTTCTGGTGCCAGCTTATCATCAATTAAAATTTCATAAGTTGTATATTTTAGTCCTTTTTTTGATATTCCAATACCACTTGTGGTATTGCCCTGAGGGTCTATATCCAATATTAATATTTTTTTGTCCTTCAAAGCAAGACATGCAGCTAAATTAATATTTGTCGTGGTCTTTCCCACGCCGCCCTTTTGATTGAATATTGCTATAGCCTTTCCCAATGTATTTCCTCCTATTAATCTCTTTTGTTTCTATATTTATTCCTTTTACCCTTTTTAATCAAAGCGTAAACCCTAACATTTCAGGTTATCTGTTATTATGTTATACTGCTTGTTGAATTATTAAAGTAAAGCTCCGTTACATATAAAAAATACTTTTTCCGAATCAACAGCACATTGTTATTTTACATTATATAATATTGTAAAGTTTTTTACTACTACTATTTTTCTATAAATAGTAGTACATATAAAAAAAGTGCAAATATAAAATTAAAAAAAATTAGAAATCTAAAGGTCCAATGTTTCACGTGAAACATTGGACCTTTGTCAATGACCTTTTATACCAATTTATATTGCCATTGACTTGTTATTTTCCTTAGGCAATAATATTTTTACTTCAAAGTAATCTCCCTTGTCTTCTTGAAAATATTTTGCTCCCTTTTCCATGTTCTGTATTTCGCCAAATACTTTTCTGATCGAATTTACATATATTTTGTAATTAATATAACTAATCTTATTTTTCTTTCTAATTTCCTCTTGATGTTTTGAAATAACTTCCTCTATTAGCTTTTCACTTTGGTTCACATTTAGCCCATGTGATACTATCTTTTCCAATACCTGTTTTCTTATATCATCCTCTGGTATTTTGAGAAGTGCTCTTGCATGCCTCTCCGTAAGCTTTTCTTCAACTAGCACATCTCTAACTTCTTTTGGAAGTCCAAGTAGTCTTATTTTGTTTGATATTGTAGATTGTCGTTTCCCTACCTTCAATGCTATTTCCCCTTGAGTAAGGCCAAAGTCTGTCATTAGATTCTTGTAAGCATAAGCCTCCTCCATAAAAGATAAATCCTGTCTTTGCACGTTTTCTACCAACGCAATAATGGCTGAATCCTTGTCATCAAACTCCTTTATTATTGCCGGTATTTTTTTTAACCCTGCAAGAGTGGCCGCCCTATATCTCCTCTCTCCTGCAATTAAAATATATATACCCTTTATGTCCTTCTTTACAATAACTGGTTGCAATACACCATACAACTTAATGGATTCGCTTAATTCTAACAGTTCTTCGTCATCGAATTTTTTTCTCGGCTGATCAGGATTGCTGCAAATATACTCAATTGGAACATCTACTACCTTTTTCATTAGCATAAAATTACCCCCCTAACTAATATACATATATTTTATCAAATTAGGGAGAATATCTAAAGTGTTAACCTTCGTCAAATTCCTCACGTTATTGCTATTTCAACGGTTCCTTCGATGGAGTTCCCGCTTTTCTCGGATATTTCTTCGGCGTACTCTTAATTTTGTCAATACAAATGATATTATGCTCCAAGGAAAACCCCTCAACTTGCACATCCCTTATACTATTCAATTTTCCTCCCAAGGTATTTATTGCATATTTCGACTCTGACAACTCCTGTTTATAATCAGTCCCTTTATAAGAGAGAAATGATCCGCCTATTTTTACAAAAGGCATACAGTATTCTGATAAAGTTGATAAATTAGCAACTGCTCTTGACACGCAGAGATCATACTTTTCTCTATGCTTTTGTTCTCTTGCCAATTCCTCTGCCCTTGCATGAACCACTGTAACATTGTTTATTTTCAATTGTCCAGCCAGTTTATCAATAATATTTAGTCTTTTATGCAGTGAATCCACCAAAACAAATTCCTTACCTGGCGCAACTAAAGCAAGAGGAATTCCGGGGAACCCCGCACCGGTTCCTATGTCAATAACAGTTCTTGCATTAATGAATTCTTCATAACCTATTATAGCAATTGAATCAACAAAATGCTTTTCTATGAACTCTTCTTGGTTTTTTATTGATGTCAGATTTATAGATTCGTTCCATTTCAAAATTTCGTACATATATATTTCAAATTTTTCAAGTAGCTTTTCTGTACAAGGATAGTCATAAAATTCAAGTATACCTCTAATTCTGTTCAATCTACCGTTCCTCCTCTTTTAATTTTTTATATACGCATACGTTTAGCTTTTTCAAGATATATAAGCAAAACGTTTATATCCGCAGGTGAAACTCCCGAAATTCTTGAAGCCTGCCCTACCGATACCGGTTGAATTGCATTGAGCTTCTGCATTGCCTCAATTCTCAAGCCTTCTACTTTATCATAATTAAAATCAGAATCAAGTTTTTTATTCTCTAATTTCTTAAATTTTTCAACCTGTTGAAGTTGTTTTGTGATATAGCCCTCATATTTAATTTGAACTTCAAGCTGAGTTATTGCATGCTTGGAAAGTTTAGGTCTATCAGTATCTATTTCTCCCAAAATCTCATAATTCATTTCCGGTCTCTTCAACAGTTCCGCAAGGGATATTCTGTTTTGCAACGGTGTACTACTATATTTTTCTAAAAAATCTTTTACATCATTTGGCAATACCTGCTTTTTCTTTAATCTTTCCCTCTCTTCTTCAATAGCTTTTTTCTTTTTCAAAAATCTGTCATATCTGTCTTTGCTTGCCAATCCAATGTCGTATGAGCGCTTAGTTAGCCGCAAATCTGCGTTGTCCTGTCTCAGAAGCAGTCTATATTCGGCTCTGGACGTCATTATCCTATAAGGTTCTTTTGTACCTTTAGTTACTAAATCGTCGATTAGAACCCCAATATAAGCCTCGTTTCTTCCGAGAACAAAGGGATTTTTTCCATTTATTTTCAGTACAGCATTTATTCCCGCCATCAATCCTTGTGCTGCAGCCTCCTCATATCCGGAACTGCCATTAAACTGTCCGGCGCAAAATAAATTCTCCATGTGTCTATATTCCAAACTGGTTTTTAATTCTAAAGGATCGATGCAGTCATATTCTATGGCATAGGCTGGTCTTGAAATTTTTAAATTTTCCAAGCCTTCAATAGTCTTGTAAAACTCTACCTGAACATCCTCCGGCAATGAGGTAGACATTCCTTGAATATACATTTCCTCTGTAGACAATCCTTCAGGTTCAATAAATAATTGATGCCTTTCCTTATCTGAGAACCTATTAATTTTATCTTCAATGGAAGGACAATATCTTGGTCCTATTCCTTCTATCTGTCCACCAAAAAGAGCCGATCTAGAAAAATTCGCGCGAATTACATTGTGCGTCTCTTCATTTGTATAAGTTAACCAACAAGGCACCTGATCTTTTTCAAGCTCATCATTCAAAAATGAAAATGGTACAATTTCTTCATCTCCATTTTGTGCAAGCATCTTGGAATAATCAAGACTCCTTGCCAATACTCTGGCAGGCGTACCTGTCTTAAATCTTCGAAGGTTAATGCCATGCTTTCTCAGATTATCTACAAGTTCAATAGAAGGAGCAAGACCATTTGGCCCACTTTCAAAAGCACTGTCACCTATAAAAATTTTTCCACCAAGGAAAGTACCTGTAGATAATACCACCGCTTTTGCCCTATAGGCAGCATGCGTCTTCAATATTACACCGCATACCTTCCCTGCTTCCACTATTAGATCTACAACCTCTCCCTGCTTCAAATCAAGACCTTCCTGGAGCTCTAAAACATGCTTCATCTCTTCATGATACATATGCTTGTCCGCCTGTGCGCGCAAAGAATGCACCGCAGGTCCTTTTGCAGTATTCAGCATCTTGCTCTGAATGAAGGTTTTATCTATTAGAAGACCCATCTCTCCACCAAGCGCATCTATTTCTCTTACTAAATGTCCTTTTCCTGTACCACCAATAGATGGATTGCACGCAAGCATGGCAACAGCCTCCAGGTTCATTGACAATAGCAAGGTTTTTTTCCCCATTCTGGCAGCAGCAAGTCCGGCCTCGCAACCGGCATGTCCTGCTCCAACTACTATAACATCATAATCATCTAATAAATACATACTCATTTCCCCAAACAAAATCTGGCAAATACTTCATCAATAATATCTTCACTAACCGTTTCGCCTATTATTTCACCAAGTATTTCATAACTTCTTTTTACATCTATTTCTATAAAATCCAGTGCTTCTTTTGCCTCAGTCATTGATAAAGCATCCTTTATCGCAGTCATGGCACCTTCCAATAAACTCTTGTGTCTTGCATTTGTAATAAGCAGGCTTTCATTTTGCCTAACCTGCCCTCCATATACCAAATCTACAATTTCCTGTTCTATCTGGTTTATTCCTTCTGCTTTTGCAATCGCCGTCGTAATAATTTTTGAATTTGGAAGTCTCTGAGAAATTTCTTCGACAGAAATTTCCTGTCCCAAATCATTTTTATTTAGAAGCACTATTACTTTTCTTTCCCCAATTATATCTATTATTTCTAAATCTTCTTTCTCCAAGGCTCTGCTTTTGTCTAGCATAAACAAAATTAAATCCGCCTTGTTAAATGATTCTTTGCTTTTTTCTATGCCTATCTGCTCTATAGTATCATGAGTTTTTCTTATTCCTGCAGTATCCGTCAACTTTACCGGAATATTCTGTATGCTAATAGCTTCCTCAATCGTATCCCTTGTGGTTCCTGGGATTTCCGTAACAATAGCCCTCTGTTCGCGCAATAAGGCATTCATAAGTGAAGATTTTCCGACATTTGGCTTTCCTATGATAGCTATTGAAATGCCTTCTTTAATAAGTCTTCCTGTGTTTGATGTAGATAGGAGAATTTCAATCATATTGCCTATTTGCAATAAGCTTTTATTCATATTTTCATAGGTCAACTCTTCTATATCTTCATCCGGATAATCAAGATTAACAGTAATATTTACAAGAAGATCCATTATTAGATTTCTTATTTGTTTAATCCTTTCTGAAAGTCCTCCTGAAAGCTGTTCCATGGCAAGATCAAAGTTTTTATCCGTCTTTGATTTTATTAAATCTATAACTGCTTCAGCCTGAGATAAATCCAACCTACCATTCAAAAATGCTCTCTTTGTGAATTCCCCCGGCTCAGCTATTCTCGCTCCTTCTCTCAAAACCAATTCAAGAGTTTTTCTAAGAGCAACAATACTTCCATGGCAATTTATTTCCACAACATCCTCAGTCGTATAAGTGTATGGAGCCCTCATGTATACAGCAAGAACCTCATCTATCACCCTTCCCGTTGCCGAGTCAACAATGTTTCCATAGGTTAATCGTCTATTTACAATAGGCTCTCCTATTGTCATATCAACACTTTCAGGCAAAAAGTTTTCAGTGCTATCCCCATCTGAATTTTTATTATATTTCTTTCTAACAGGAATAAAAACTTTCCTCAGAATTTCCAAAGATTTCTCTCCACTAATTCTTATTATTCCTATTCCCCCTTCACCATAGGCTGTTGCTATAGCAGCAATTGTTTCTTCCATCAAATTTCCACCTCGAAATATTAAAGCAAAACCCGTCAAAATTGACGGGTCTATAATTATGTTTACTTAAGCTCGATAACAACCCTTCTATAAGGTTCTTCCCCTTCACTTTTGGTACGCACATTACCATTTCCCTGCAAAGTGGCATGAATTACTTTTCTTTCATAAGGATTCATTGGCTCCAACCTTACGCTTCTTCTTGTTCTTATAACCTTATCAGCTAATCTATTTGCTAACTGCACCAATGTTTTTTCTCTCTTCACCCTGTAGTTTTCTGCATCTACCACAACTCTTTGGTATTTTTCATGTTCCTTATTTACTACAAGACTTGTTAAGTATTGGATAGCATCCAGAGTCTGTCCTCTTTTTCCTATAACAGTTCCTGCATCCTTACCTTCAATGTCAACATAAACAAAAGATTCATTCTGCTGAGCTTTTATTTCCAGCTCAAGACCCATTTTTAAAGTAATTTCTTTCAAAAATGCAAGAGCTGCATGT
Source organism: uncultured Oscillospiraceae bacterium (assembly GCA_964632625.1). Lineage (GTDB taxonomy): Bacteria > Bacillota > Clostridia > Peptostreptococcales > Anaerovoracaceae > CAZWCK01. The sequence goes on along the minus strand of CAZWCK010000022.1, from coordinate 4,192 downwards.
TCCTCAACATCAACTAAATCCGTCGGCTTTTCTTGAAAGTTTAAATCACTTTTCATTTCTGCCTTATCTTCAACAATTTCTTTGTCCTCTGTAACCTTTGAATAATTATTAGCAACAGCTTTTTCTTCCTTTACTGTCTTACTAAAATGCTTTTCATTTTTCTTTTCTGTGTTTTTTCTTGGTTCAAGTCTTTTGTCATTTTTTCTTTCATCTGTTGCTTCATTTGCTTCTTCTACTTTATCAACAGGTTTTTCTTCTATTTTTTCTTTTAAAGTTACTCTCACCTTTGCCAATTTGGAACCTAGTCCAAAAAATCCCTTAGAAGGCTCTTCAAGAACAGTAACGTCTACATCATCAATGGTAACTTTCAAATCTACTAATGCAAGCCTTACAGCTTCATCAACATCTGTACCCCATTTCTCTGAAAAATTCATTTACTTACTTCCTTCCATCTATTTTTTTCTCTTCTTTTTTTCGCTTTCTTCCTTTATCTTCTTTCTTAACTTGTTCATACGAATATTAAATAATATCTGAACAAAAGTACCAAAGAACCAATAAATAGTAAGTCCTGCAGGGAATGTTTTTCCCATCCAAAAAATCATTATTGGGAAAAAATATTTCATCATATTCATCATCGGAGCCATTGCATTGGCATTTGCAGATGAATTTTGTGACTGAGTCTGCGAAAATGAAATAAACGTTGTAATACCCGCTAGTATTGGTAATATCCATGGGTCAGACTGGCTTAAATCTTTTATCCATAAAAAAGATTCATGAACCGCCATGAGCATTTCTGTATTATCAATGTATAGCATAGGATTTCTAAGCAATGCAAATAAACCAAATATGATAGGCATCTGAATTACCATAGGCAAACACCCTGACATTGGATTAAATTTCTCGTCTTTATAAAGCTCCATCATTTTTAAATTCAATGTTTCTTTGTCGTTTGAATACTTTCTCTGCAACTCCTGCATTTTTGGTTGCATCTCGGACATTCTCATTGTGCCTTTTATTTGGCTAGCATAAAGAGGATATAAACAAAACTTTACTATCAATGTAAATATTATTAGTGTAATGCCATAGTTTTGAATAAATCCATACAAAAAGTATAGCAACCAGCCCATTGGCTTTGCTATAATACCTATAATTGTCTGCATTAATTTCCTCCACTATTTCAAAGGATCATATCCTCCAGAATTGAAAGGATGACACTTCAAAATTCTTCTTATCCCTAAATAACTACCTTTAATTGCCCCATACTTTTCAACTGCCTGAATAAAATATGTGGAACAGGTAGGATAGAACCGGCAAGTTGGTGGAAAGAGAGGTGATATCAATTTCTGATATCCTCTTACAAATAAAATTATTATTTTTCTCAAAATAACACCCTCGTTCTCCAATAAAATCAATAACTATTTTTTAAAATTGTTATAAATTCCGGCTCTTTTAATTGCGGCTTCAATAGATTTTTTCACATCCGCACATTTCGTATTTTTAATTGTGTTTCTTGCAATAAAAATGTAATCATAACCATTATTAAGCTCTTTATCCATAGTTCTGACACTTTCCTTCATAAGTCTTCTTGCCCTATTTCTATTTATGGCATTACCAACCTTCTTACTAGCTAAAAAAGCTAAACGATTATAATTAAAACCATTTCTTCTATAAAAGATAACTACATATTTGTCTCCTATAGATTTGCCTTTTTTGTAAATTGAAGAAAAATCACTTTTTCTTCTTAAAACATTTTTTTTGAGCATTAATTTTTTCTCCCAGAGTAGCAGAAAATGGTCCCATCAAACAAAAAGACCACTTTTGCGGTCTCTATGCTGATAGTAGTTTTCTTCCTCTTGCTCTTCTTCTCTTTAATACATTTCTACCGTTTTTTGTACTCATTCTTTTTCTGAAGCCATGTTCTTTACTTCTTTGCCTTTTTTTAGGTTGAAAAGTCTGTTTCATCTTTAAACACCTCCTTGCTGTTTCAGTTACGCCTTACTATTATACATTCGTATATAAGCATTGTCAATGATTTTGTAGATAGTTTTCCACAGACATACCAGCATTTTTAGGCACTTTACTATATATAGTTATTCATGTGAAAACTTTGCACAGTTTTGTCCACAAGTAGTGGATAACTATTAAAAAACTTATTTTTTATTAATTTTAAATTAACTATTGCCTGTGGATAACTTTTTTTGTATTATATATAAAGAGAGTAAATATTTTTATAGATTGCAATATTACTAAGGCAATTTTTTTTGACCCTTTTACAAAAATACAAAGATGAGGATAATAAATGAACAGTACTGAGCTTAAACAAAAATGGGAAATGGTTATGAAATTAATAGAATCATCTACGGTGACCCCTATCGCTTATGATACGTGGTTTGTTCCGCTTGTCCCAAAAAAAATAGACAAAAAACAAGAAAAGTTGTATTTTTCCGTATATTCAGAAATGGTGAAAAATATTATTAACACAAGGTATTTGGAGCTTCTCGAGGAATCGGTAAATACGGCTTTCGGAGAAAAATACAATGTCGTTATAGATGTGGAAGAATCCCCTTCAATAAGTGATTCAAAAGATGATGATTTAATGGGCAAAAATTTCAAAGAGGAATTTTATTTTAATCCACGATATAATTTCAGTACATTTGTTATAGCAAATAATAATAAATACGCACATGCTGCTGCTGTTGCTGTTGCTGAATCTCCCTCTGAAGCTTATAATCCTCTATTTATTTATGGTGGTTCAGGTCTTGGTAAGACACATCTAATGCATGCGATAGGACATTACATAATAAAAAATAATCCTAAGTTAAATGTACTTTATGTTTCCTCGGAAATGTTTACAAATGAACTTATAAAAGCAATAAGCTCAAATAAGACTTCTGAATTTAAAAACAAATATAGAAAAATAGATGTTCTTCTTATCGACGACATACAATTTATTGAAGGAAAAGAAAGAACACAGGAAGAATTTTTTCATACCTTCAATGCCCTTCACAGTGCTAATAAACAGATAGTTATTTCGAGTGACAGACCACCAAATAAATTAACAAATATAGAAGACAGATTGAGATCAAGATTTCAATGGAATATGATAGCTGATATTAATCCACCTGATTATGAAACTAGAGTTGCAATATTACAAAAAAAAGCAGAATTTGAAAACATAGAAATAGACAATGATATGCAAGAGGTTATAAATCTTATTGCAGAAAAAATAAAACTAAATATAAGAGAACTAGAAGGTGCATTTACCAGAATGATTTCTTTTTCTAACTTGATGAACGAAAAGATAAATGTTAGCTTTGCGAGAAATATTCTGAAGGATATTATTACAAATTCAGACTTTAATATTACACATGAACTTATTAAAAAATATGTGTGTAAATATTTTAATATAAAAATATCTGACATGGAATCATCAAAAAGAACCAGAAATTTTTCATATCCAAGACAAATAGCAATGTATTTATGTAGGGAAATGACAGATTTATCGTTACCTAAGATAGGAGAAGCATTTGGTGGAAGGGATCATACAACAGTGCTTCACGCATATGAAAAAATAAAGAAAGAATTAAAAACAGATGATAATTTGAAGGATATTATAAAAGCACTACAAAAACAACTAAATGAAAAGTAATAAAAAAACTATTAACATTTTATCTAACAAAAATATGTTTTTATCAACAGAAATTCATCATTAAAAAACAATGCATTATCAATGACTAAAGATAGTTATACACATATTAACAGGCACTACTACTATTACTACTAAGAAATATTATAAAAAGAAAAGAAAATCTGCTCACAAAAATTACATAAACCAATTCACCAAAACAAAATAATGCACAGATGCAAAGATGGAGGAAAAAAATGAAATTTATTTGTAAACAACAAGTTTTATCAAAAGCTTTAAATACTGTTTCAAAAGCAGTTACAACAAAAACTACTATTCCAATATTGAAAGGAATTTTATTGAAGGCAGATGATGATGGAAAACTTATTTTGACTTCATCTGATCTTGATATGAGTATAGAAAAAAGCATAGATGCAAAAATAGAGAAAAAAGGTTCTGTTGTAGTTTTGTCAAGATTGTTCAGTGATATAATAAGAAAGTTGCCAAATGAAGATATTTTGATTGAAGAGAAAGAAAATAATAATATTCTCATAAAAACATCTTCTT
>CAZWCK010000021.1:0-14730 GCA_964632625.1 uncultured Oscillospiraceae bacterium | reverse complement strand
CTATTATCATCAATCTGGAAGAAATCATAGAAATCCCCTCCTACCTCCTTGGCAGGATTCATTGTTGCATATAAGGAATATTCTTCTTCATCTGGAAATTTTGATGGAAGTATTCCTGCTTGTATCATTGTTGCAACTTCAAGTTCAGTAGAAATACGTTCTTTTTCTGCGGTAACGGTGGTAAGATTTTTTATGTAGGCATTCATTTCGTGTTCCATCTTCTTAAAGGAATTCAGTAATTCCTCAATCTCATCTCTGGTATTAATATTAAGGCTTTCTAACACCAGCGAAACATTCCCATCCATTGATTCCACATACTTAGAAGTAACCTGGCTTAATAAATTAATCGGTTTTACTACTGTTGAATCAATTATCTTCACTACTAGTACTATAATTGTTAACATGGCTCCTATTAATGCACCTATTATGCCAAATAAAAACTGGTTCCTTTGATTTATAATTCCATCCATTGCAAATTCAACGCCTACCAGTGCAACTCCTTCACCTTTTGAGTTATATATTGGCTCATAGCCTGAACACCACCAACCATATTCCGAATTGGATATTGTTGCAGGTATGCTTACCTGCCCTTTAGACATATAAGCATCAAATTCCTCTGCATTAATATTCTTAGTTTTTAATATTGATCCATCCTCATCTGTATCCATTACATTATAGGAAAAATTTCCATTATTTTGAACAATATTTATGCAATCCATGCCTATGTCATCTCTAAAATCTATTAGTTCATCCAAAATTTCATAATATCTATCGTCAACAACGCCTTCATAGCTTAAGTAATATTCTATTAGGTCTCCATCAACTCTTTCTGCAATTGTTTTTGCTAATCGGGTTATGTTACCTATATAGTAAGTATCCATTGTGGATATATATATTCTAAAACTCACAAATACTGAAATAACGCTGATAATCATCGTAATTAATATAACAATCACTGTTGTTTTTTTTCTCAATGACATTCTCATAATTTTGTCCTCCATTGTATATTATCTGACACTTAATCTCATGTAATTTATATCTTTACAATTAGCGTGTTAAATTTTCTGTGCCTTTTATATACAAAATTTTTAGCTTTCTTCTTTATTACCATTATTCCCAAAGCCTTTTCCGTATCTTCATTGCCTTCAGAAATTAATTCTATTTTCATGTCGAAAGGATTGAATTTATTTGCATTATCTCTAATATGCAATATAAACTCATCCTCGTATATAAGCGTAATATGAATATATTCATTTCCATCCTGTATAAAAGCATTCTCTATTATTGCACTGCAAATTTCTTCTAGTGCCATATTAACAAAATATCTTTGCTTTAAATCGGCTCCCCATCTTTCGACAAATATTTCTACTTCGTTAAGAATGGATTCTAACTTTATGTGTTTATCATCAATATGAAACTTAATTATTTTGTCATGCTCCATTTGAAATTTAGCTCTATCATCAAAAAACTCTTTTCGCTTTATAGCTCTCAAAATAACTATTATTGCAGTAAAAAATTCGCATAAACAAAATATCCACCAGAAATATTCAATTGCAAAAAATCCAAAGATCAGTGCAAATACTATTTTAAAACCAAATTCACGGATAAATGTAATATAGTAAGCCCTCTTTTCAAAATCACAAGCCTGATAATATCCACTGAACACAGCATTAATTCCAAGAAAAAATATTGCAAATGAATATATTTGAACGGCTTGTCTAGCCATTTCCATATCGGCTACTCCAAAAACTGAACATATATATTGTGGTAAGAAAAAACAAACCAAAGACATTGACACTGACAATATCAAAGCACTAATTAAAGATATCTTTGCTACGTACTTTGAATTTTCGAAATCCTTTTCACTCCTAAAAGTAGTTATTACAGGTTGCATTGCGTCTACTGTACTTCCTATCATCATTATTGCAATGGAAGATAGGTTCAAAATAATATCAAAAACTGCTACAGACAATTCTCCCAAATGCGCTACCAAAATTTGATTAATAGAAATCAACGTGACAAACATATAGACATATTGAGATGAAGTTGCAAATCCTATTTTAAAACAATTATATGCATCTGATAGCCTTACTTTAATTTTACAGAATTTTATAAAACTGTTTTTTTGAAATAATTTAGGGCAATATATTAAAACTGTAATAATTCCTCCTAAAACAGTAGACCACGCTGCACCTGCAACTCCCATATTTAAACCTATAACTAAAATAAAATTTAGTACAAAAATAATTGTAAATACAAAGCTATAGAACCTGTAATCAATATTATTGTATATTTTTGTGCTAAATCAAAAATTAACCCCTGATCTGGGTTTGTACCACATATAAATAGTAGCGGTTTACAGAAAACAATTCCAAAAGCTGATATAGCAAGCACCAGTATTACCAATACATAAAAATTGTTAGCAAAAATTCTTTTGGCCGTATCCGTTTTCCCTGCAGTAAGATATCTCCTGTATTCAATTGAAGTCCCTATTGCCATTGCGTGCCCTATCACGTTTATTATCATATATAACGGAAAGGTAAATCCAATAGCAGCAAGACCCTCTTCTCCTAGTTTTTGTCCTATGACCACGGCATCCACTATCCCCGATAGTGAAAGAGCGATGGCCGAAATCAAAGCAGGACTAAAAAAACCAAAATATACTTCTCTGGTGAATTTTTTACTTTCTATCAACAAAATCTGCCCTCCAAACCTTATTAATTTCAGTTGGATTAAGGCCTCTTTTTAAATTCCTGATGCCTTTTATTCCTAAATCTTCTTCCAAATTCACATACATATATTTATTAAGCATCATTTTGCTGAACTCGTTAATTAAATAATGCACCATTCCTTCTATTTCTTTAACTTGCTTTACCACACAAAATGTAAATGTATCCTTAGTATTTTCATAACCCATTATAAAACCCAAAAGATTATTATTCTCTTCTTCAATCGCCATAATTCCTTGATACCCTAAATCTTCAAAGTTCTCAATGGCATACAATGCAGCTTTAAAATCTTTAAAATCATCTTCCGCACAATACGCCTGCCTCCATTTATCCATAAACAGCTCTAAATTCCCCTTATCATCTTCTCCAATGGAAGAAATTTTGGGCTTACAATTTTTTAATACATTATTAATTTCTCTTCTGTAGTGCCTGTTTTTAGTACCATGAACATTGGAAAGTTCCTCTGTCAAATATATATATTCTGAACCATCTTCGTCCTCATATATCTCAAATTCAGCTCCAAACCATGACTTAAGTTCAACCGCATCCTCATCTCTTAAATATCTCAAAGAAAATTCAGGCCAATTATTCATCATTAATTTAATAACTTCTTTTTTACTTGTCTCTTCTCCCATTGGATAAAAGGCAAACTTATCAAATATTGAAAAAGCTATAAAAATGTTTTCTTCCAAGAAAACTTCATATGTCATTGTTTCTTGCCACATCAATATTGCCTGCAAAGCATAAGCTGTCAGTTTGTTAGGGAACTTGTTCCTTAACCTTTCATATTTTATTTTTAGCTCAACTATTCCGTTATTACTGTTATCCAAACTTCACCACCACTTATTACATAATTACATAGATATGTAATTATTTTGCTTCCTATATTCTTAAAACTACTTATAAATCTTTATTAACCCATTCAATATAGCATATTCACCTGTTTGGGTCAAACTCCCCAACTCTAAGGAATGTTCAACCCTCCTGCATGTGGCTTCTTTTACTTTTATTGTTTTATCTGCAATTTTAAATATGCTTCCATATCCCCAAAATGCTCTAATAATTCTATCAATTGTCTCAATTGTCATATATGGCGTAAATGTCATCTCATTTTTAGTTGGCTCTTTCCAATATTCTCCCTCACCCTGTTTACAAGCATTTGTTATGTATCTATCATAATTTCGAACACATTCTGTAACCATTACCGCACTGATTTTTTGTATCTTCTCGACCATGGTTTCAAGATTTTCATCTTCGGCTAGAAAATATTTTTCTCTCATCAAAATATCACCTTCATCAAAGCCCTCTGAAATTGTATGCAAAGTAACTCCACTTTCCCTAAGTCCTTTTAATAAGGTAACAGGCATAGGCCATGGGCCCCTACCAATTGGAAGTAATGACGGATGTATGTTTACACTATTCAACATAACCGTCTCAATTGGTATTCTATAAAAATACCCTGCACATACCACAAAATGACAACCCGATTTTTCCAGTTCCTGAAGATCACGATCTGTCACTTTTTTTAATGTATATGGAATATTATGGTTTTTGGCAAATGAAATAATCTCTCGATTAAATTCATATTCATCATCGGTTTCCACTGAAAAAACCTTCACTATCTCGTTGCCATTATCATATAAAGCCTTTAGACAATCTACTAGTATATCATACCCAAAATAGGCAATTTTCATATGTACCTCACCCTGTTACAAAATTATGAACTACTCTATTGTCAGAATATCCGAAAATCCAGTCATTTCAAACACTTCCATTATCTCTTCATTGACATTTTTGATTACCATTTTGCCTTGTACATTCATTTTTTTCTGGGTAGAAAGAATTACTCTTAAACCCGCACTAGAAATATATTCTAATTCAAAGAAATCAATAACTAACTTTTCTATTTCACCCAAATCATCTTTTATTTCCCCTTCAAGCTGAGGTGAAGTTGCCGTATCAAGGCGACCCTTCAATAATACTTCCAATATTTTACCTTCATTTTTCTTTGTTACTTCTAACATAATTTCCTCCTAATTTTAATTGCAATTTCATTACAGTATTCTAAAATTTATCAAATTAATGCGTTGCCTTAATTTTAAATTAAATTACTTAATATTACAATAGCATTATTAAATTATTTAGACTAATTGTATTTTTCGTACTTTTCTAGCTAACACTTTAGGCACATCAAAAGAGACGGCCTTAATTTAAGCCGTCTCTCACACTATTTTTATCTAATTATCTTAAACTATAATAGTATCTACTATAGCCCAGCTAATCTCTTGTATCCGTTAAGTCTTTCCTTAGCATTTTCTTCTGCTTGTTTGAATAAATCCTCAGCAGTATCAGGGAATTCCTTTGCAAGTGAATTGTATCTTACCTGATCCATGATAAAGTCTCTAAAGCTTTCTGTAGGTTCCTTTGAATCAAGAATAAACGGATTCTTTCCTTCTTCCTTTAGCATAGGATTAAATCTGAATAACTGCCAGTAACCGCATGCTACTGCATCTTTAATGTTCTCCTGAGTCTTACCCATACCCTTCTTCATACCATGATTGATACAAGGAGCGTAACAGATAATCAAGGATGGACCATTGTAAGCTTCAGCTTCCATAACAGCCTTCATGAACTGGTTCTTGTCTGAACCCATACCTACTTGAGCAACATAAACGTAGCCATAGCTCATAGCCATCATTCCAAGATCCTTTTTCTTAATCTTCTTACCAGAAGCAGCAAACTTAGCAATTGCAGCAGTTGGAGTAGCCTTTGAGGACTGTCCGCCTGTATTTGAATATACTTCAGTATCGAATACCAAGATATTAATATCTTCTCCAGATGCAAGTACGTGGTCTACACCACCATAACCGATATCGTATGACCATCCGTCACCGCCTAAGCACCATACTGATTTCTTAACCAAGAAATCCTTCTTATCCATAATAGCCTTGCAAAGTTCAGCAGCTTCGCCTGAAACCTTAGCGCTTCCAATAGCATCAACTACCTTATCGCTTATTTCTCTTGATTTCCCACCATTAGTCATATTTGCAAGCCATTCTTCGCAAGCAGCCTTAAGTTCAGCAGAAACATTAAGTGCAAGAAGAGCTTTCATTGAACTTTCAATCTTCTCTCTCATCTGCTTAACACCTGTTGCCATACCAAGACCATATTCTGCATTGTCTTCAAACAATGAGTTAGCCCATGATGGACCTCTGCCGTTTTCATCCTTACAATAAGGCATTGATGGAGCTGAAGCACCCCATATTGATGAACAACCTGTTGCATTTGCAATCATCATTCTATCGCCATAAAGCTGAGTGATTAGCTTAATATATGGAGTTTCTCCGCAACCTGAACAAGCACCTGAGAATTCAAAGTAAGGCTTAGCAAACTGGCTTCCCTTAACTGAAGTTTTTGCAACTACGTTATCCTTTATAGGAAGAGTCATTGCATATTCCCAATTAGCAGCTTCACCCATCTGAGTGTCTGCATGAACCATTGTAAGTGCCTTATCCTTTGCAGGACAAATGTCAGCGCAGTTTCCGCAACCTAAGCAATCAAGAGCAGAAACCTGAATTCTGTATTCAAATTCTTCAAAGCCTTTGCCCTTTGCCTGAACTGTCTTAAATTCAGCAGGAGCCTTAGCCTTTTCATCTTTTGTAACAAGAACAGGTCTGATTGCAGCATGTGGACATACAAATGAGCACTGATTACACTGAATACAATTTTCAGCAATCCATACAGGTAAATGAGAAGCAACTCCTCTCTTTTCGTATGCAGCTGTTCCTGATGGGAATGTACCATCTGCAATATCAACAAACTTACTTACAGGAATGTCATCGCCTTCCTGTCTGTTCATTGGAATCATTATTTCTTCAATAAACTGAGGTAGCTCTTTATTTTTGCATCCACAGTCTTTTGCATCAGCCCAAGCAGCAGGTACAACAACCTTGTGAAGTCCTGTAATACCTCTTTCTACAGCTTCTTCGTTCATCTTTACAATCTTTTCACCCTTCTTGCCATAAGTCTTGATGATTGATTTCTTCAAGTAAGCAACTGCATCTTCTACAGGAATAACATCAGCTAACTTAAAGAATGCAGACTGCATAATCATATTAATTCTATTTCCAAGTCCAATTTCTTCACCTATTGCAGTAGCATTTATAGTGTAGAAATTGATTTTCTTCTTAGCAATGTATTGCTTCAATGAAGCAGGAAGATTATCTTCCAATGCAGCATCATCCCAAATACAGTTAAGTACAAATGTACCACCATTCTTAAGTCCCTTGGTAACGTCATACTGATGCACATAAGACTGATTGTGACAAGCAACAAAGTCAGCTTCGTTAATTAGGTAAGTTGACTGAATCTTGTTCTTACCAAATCTTAAGTGAGATACTGTTATGCCACCTGACTTCTTAGAGTCATATGAGAAATATCCCTGAGCATACATATCTGTTTCATCACCAATAATCTTGATAGCTTGTTTGTTAGCTCCAACTGTACCATCAGAACCAAGACCCCAAAACTTACATCTTACTGTTCCTGCTGGTTCTGTAGCAATATCTACTGTAGGTAATGATGTATGCTTAACATCATCATTGATACCAATCGTAAACTGATCTTTTGGCTGTGCTTCCTTCAAGTTGTTGTATACAGCAACTATCTGTCCAGGAACTGTATCCTTTGAACCAAGACCATATCTTCCGCCTACTACTAATGGAGCATTTTCTTCGCCATAGAACATTGTTTTAAGATCCATATAAAGAGGATCTCCCATAGCCCCCGGTTCTTTTGTTCTATCAAGAACAGCAATTCTCTTAACTGTCTTTGGCATAACTGCTCTTAAATATTCAGGAGCCCATGGTCTGTATAATCTAACTTTAACTAAACCGATCTTTTCGCCCTTTGCAAGAAGAACATTTAGAGTTTCTTCAATCGTTTCGCAAACTGAACCCATTGCAATAATAATGTTTTCTGCATCAGGTGCACCAACATAATCAAATGGCTTATAGCTTCTACCTGTAACCTTTGATATGTCTTCCATGTAATCTGCAACGATCTTAGGTAATTTTTCATAATAATCATTTGCAGCTTCTCTAGCCTGGAAGAAGATATCAGGATTCTGTGCAGTACCTCTGATAACTGGATGTTCAGGGTTAAGTGCATTCTTCCTAAAGTTTTCAACTGCTTCCATATCAACTAACTTTGCAAAATCTGCAAAATCAATCATTTCAATTTTCTGAACCTCATGAGAAGTTCTAAATCCATCAAAGAAATGTAAAAATGGAACTTTTCCCTTAATAGCGGAAAGGTGAGCAACACCTGCAAGGTCCATAACTTCTTGTACCGAACTAGAACATAGTAATGCAAATCCAGTTTGTCTTGTTGCCATTACGTCTGAATGATCACCAAAAATACATAATGCATGAGCAGCAAGAGTTCTTGCTGTTACATGAAATACACCTGGTAATAATTCGCCGGCAATCTTGTACATATTTGGAATCATAAGAAGTAATCCCTGAGAAGCTGTATAAGTAGTAGTCAAAGCTCCTGCTGCAAGTGAACCGTGAACTGTACCTGAAGCACCTGCTTCTGACTGCATTTCAACCACTTTTACTTCCTGTCCAAAAATATTTTTTTCTCCATGAGCTGCCATATCATCGACAATCTCTGCCATAGGAGAAGATGGTGTAATTGGGTAAATAGCCGCTACGTCTGTAAACGCGTATGAGACATAAGCCGCTGCAGAATTACCATCCATTGTTTTCATCTTACCTTTACTCATTTTATCCTCCAAACTAATTTCATAATATTTACAACCATAACATAAATTATAGGTTATAGCTTACTTGTAAAACAGTGCTGATGAATGAATCAATCCACCAGCACTAAAAAAGCACTATTTATCCAATTGAAAGACACTTCTTTGGGCATTTCTCAACGCATACGCCACATGCAACGCACGCTGATTCATCAACTGTCCAACTCTTTGCCGCTCTATCAACTGTTATTGCCCCACAAGGGCAATTTTTTGCACATAAACCACAGTATATACAAATTTCTGTGTCACACTTCACTACATCTGCTGCTGCTGCTGCTTCTGCCTTAGGTGCTGTAGCTCCCTCAACTGATACTTGAGGTTTCACTGTTTCTGGAATATCAAATGAATCAAATACCTTTTCAGGACCCGGTTCAGTATAAAGTTTCTCCATTGACAAACAATGTTTAGGACAATAATCAGCACAGTTTCCGCACTGAACGCATGCCATTCTTTCAATGGTCCATTTTCTTGTAGTCTTATCAACTACAATAGCATCTGCCGGACATTTTCTTGAACAAATACCGCAAAGTATACAGCTATTTACATCAATTTCAATATGCCCTCTTGTTCTTTCCTGCCATTCTCTTTGTACAACCGGATACATGAGAGTTGCAGGCTTTTTGAATAGACTTCTCAATACCATTTTTCCAATTTTGAATGTTGCCATTACTCTCACCTACCTTTCTGTACAACTAATGCATGGGTCTATCGTAAGAACCAACATTGGAACATCAGCCAAATCGCATCCCTGTAATGTTTTTACAAGTGCAGGGATATTCATATTGGTCGGTGTCCTAACTCTCATTCTTTCTAAGAACTTCGTTCCCTGACCTTTTGCATAATATACTGCTTCACCTCTTGGCTGTTCAAGCCTTGTAATAAATTCGCCTTCAACATTTCCCTTCACTGGAACTGAAATTTCTCCCTCAGGAATCATATCAACTGCTTTTTCTATCAATTCTATTGACTGTAATATTTCTCTGTATCTTACCTTACATCTTGCATAACAGTCACCAGCAGTCTCAATAACTGGTTCAAATCCCAATTCATCATATACGCCATTCCCTGTAAGTCTCAAGTCCTGAACAACACCTGAAGCCCTTGCCACAGGTCCAACTGTACAAAGTTCTTCAGCATCTTCCTTTGAAAGAACACCAACTCCACATAGCCTGTTCTTAACCGAAGCATCTTCCAAGAAGACCGTTCCAAGTTCTTTAATCTCCTTTTCAATACCTTTTATTTTATTTACAATTTCTCTAAGTGTTTCTGCATCCATATCCTTTTTGACGCCACCAACCTTACAGACTGAAAAGATTACTCTTCCTCCTGTTGTCTTCTCGAAAATGTCCAAAACGGTTTCTCTAAGTCTCCAACAGTGCATGAACAAGCTTTCAAAGCCAAATCCATCTGCAAGAAGACCCAGCCACAATAAATGACTGTGCATTCTTGATAATTCGTGCCAAATAGTTCTCAAATACTGAGCCCTTACAGGTACTTCAATATTCATGGCACCCTCAATTGCCATACTGCTACCCCAACCGTGGCCGAAGCTGCAAATACCGCAAATTCTTTCTATTACAAATACCATTTCGGTATATTCCCTTTTTTCCACTAGCTTCTCTAGTCCTCTGTGAATGAATCCTATTGATGGGATTGCATCTACAACTACTTCATCTTCAAGTACAAGGTCAAGATGAATCGGCTCCGGAAGTACTGGATGCTGTGGTCCGAAAGGAATAATAGTTCTCTTACTCATAATATCTACCTTCCTTTCCTAATTCTTGGGATTCCATGGTGTAGGTGTTGAAACCTTAAAGAACCTTCCACCATAGTTTAATTCCATATGCTTAAATTTAATACCGAACAAATCTTGCATCTCGTTTTCATAAATAAAAGCGGGCCAATAAATACTTGTAATGCTCATAACCTCTTCGTCGTCAGCAATTGACAATCTTAAGTTATGCAAAGCATGATCTTTGTCAAAAGAATATAGGATTTCAATGCCATTAGCAACCTTTGTTGCACAAGCTTGGACATATCTGTATCCTTGTTCTTTCAAACCAGCCACTGTATCAAAAAGTTCAGAAGCAGTAACAGGAACTATATCCTGCAAATTACATAATTTTTCACTCATCTACGCTTCCTCCTTTTCTTCAATTGCAGGAGTAGCTACTTTTTTGTCCATAGCTGCTCTTTTTTCTGCTAATACGCCAAGACCTTTTACTACACCATCAATGATAGCTTCTGGTCTTGCTGCACAACCCGGAACATACACGTCAACAGGAATAACCTTATCAACTCCACCAAGAACATTATAACATTCTCTGAATACTCCGCCTGTGTTCGCACAGATACCAATAGCTACTACAACTTTTGGTTCTGGCATCTGCTCGTAAATCTGCTTTACGACTTCTTTGTTCTGCTCATTTACAGAACCTGTTATCATAAAAATATCTGCATGCTTTGGATTACCTGTATTGATAATACCAAATCTTTCCACGTCATACATAGGTGTAAGACATGCCAATACTTCTATGTCACAACCGTTACAACTTGATCCATCATAATGGATAATCCACGGTGATTTTGTTACATATGACATCATTACACCTCCCTAAACAAAGTACAAAACTATAACGTTGACAAATCCCAATGTAATTGCAACTATCCAAGATGCATTTATTGCTACCTGCCACTTCATTCTAGCAAAACTGTTGTCAATTAATACTTCCAAGAAGTATGCTGCAAGACAAACAAGAATTCCTATTAATATACCGGTTGCTGTTCCGTTTGCAAAGAACAATACAATGAATCCCAGTAGGAATACATTTTCATACCAGTGTGCCGCTTCCATAAGAGCTAAAGTCTTTCCTGAAAATTCAGTTTTAAGACCTGCAACTAATTCCTGATGGCCATGGTGTGACATTGAAAGGTCAAACGGTGATTTTCTGAATTTGATAGTCAGAATGAATATAAATCCAAAGAAAATTCCGATTAAGTAGAAGAATGCCATTCCTTTTGATCCACCCATTAGGATGTCTGAAATTTTAAAGCTTCCTGTGTATAAATAAAAACCTACTGCTGTCAAAAGTACCATTGGCTCATAAGCCATCATTTGCAATAATTCTCTTTCAGCACCTACCTGTGAATAAGGAGAGTTTGAAGAAAATGCAGCTACAATCAGAAATACACTTGCAAGTGTAAGTGTAAATATTACTAAAAGCAAATCTCCGCCTGCAAATGCAAAGCACCCCGTTACTACGATAAAAATGAAGAAACACATTACGTAGAAATCCTGCACTTTGTTTACAGTTATTGCTTCTTTTTCGGTAAGCTTTAGTACATCATAGAATGGCTGCAAAATCGGAGGACCGAATCTTCCTTGCATTCTTGCTGTGATTTTTCTATCTATTCCTGCAAGTATTCCACCAACTAAAGGTGCAAGTATGAGGTATGCAACAACACTTATTAACATTTTAGTCATTTTATAACACACCTCCCAATAACATTGCGAACACTCCTACTATTACTATTACTGTAAGAACATCTCCAATAACATTCATCTTGAGTTCGCCAAAATATTTTTCCATATACCAGTTTTTTAAACCAATCTTCATATCTGTCTGCATTGAACCATGATATGTCAAGTCGTCCCCTGCATTTACACCCGCCATGTAGATAGGTACAATCTTTTTGTTTGTTCTTCCATAGAACATTATTACAAGTAAGATAATCGTTGCTACCATTATAGACATAATCACTAGATTATTTGAAGTTAATGCTGTAACAATTGAACCACCATAGATTGATGCTAAATAAGGTACCAACATCCATGATGAAATTAATGGGAATAATAATGCTACAAGCAATGTCATAACAACAAGTGTACCTAATACACCCCATTCTTCCTTGTGTACATTCATCTGAATATTTTCTGCTTTAGCAACGATAGCTGATAATTTTCCTAACCACTTAGTCCAGTAGAAAGCTGTTGCTGCACTACCGAAGCAAATAATTGCTACCAATATAAAGTTTCCTGAATTAATAAATGATGTCATAGCTGCCCATTTGGAAACAAGCATTCCCATAGGTGCTAAGAACATAGCAGAAATACCAATCATCATATATGTTGCAAGTCTAGGCATTCTTCCGAATAAACCATCCATATCTTCTATGTCTCTGCTTCCGATATTGTGTTCTGCCGTACCTACACACATAAACAATAACGACTTAGTTATTGCGTGGAAAATAATTAACATGATTCCTGCCCATACAGCCCCATGTGTTCCAATGCCTCCGCAGGTAACAATCAAGCCAAGGTTTGCCACTGTTGAATATGCCAGAACCTTCTTTGCGTTGCTTTGTGAAATAGCTGCAAATGATGCCATTAGGAATGTGATGCCACCT
Source organism: uncultured Oscillospiraceae bacterium (assembly GCA_964632625.1). Classification (GTDB taxonomy): domain Bacteria; phylum Bacillota; class Clostridia; order Peptostreptococcales; family Anaerovoracaceae; genus CAZWCK01. The sequence continues at coordinate 1,770 of CAZWCK010000021.1, read as the reverse complement.
ACCATCATTACCATAACACCTGCAATATTCCATCCAAGTACAGGTGCAAGCTTGATAATAAGAAATACACCGGCTTTTACCATTGTGGAAGAGTGAAGTAATGCAGATACTGGGGTAGGTGCTACCATAGCTCCAAGCAACCAGCTGTTAAATGGCATTTGTGCACACTTTGTAATACCTGCAAATGCAAGTAATGCCGCAGGAAGTACAACACTGTATCCAACCATTCCTACCGTAATCAAGCCTGAAAGCTCAACGGTACCATACTGAGTTCCTAACACTATGATTGCGATTGCAAAAGCTAATCCCCCCAACAAATTCATAATCAATGCTCTGAATGAATTGTTGATTGCTTCTTCTGTCTTTGTATAACCAATTAAGAAGAAAGATGTAAGGGAAGTAATTTCCCAGAAGAAGTACATCCAGATTAAGTTGTTTGAAACAACTATTCCGAACATAGCTGCAAGGAATACAAACATGATTGAGAAGAAAATGTTTCTTCTATCAGGTTCACCTTCGTGATGATGCTGAAAGTCTTTCATATAGCCTGTTGCATAAACAGTAATCAAGCTACCGATAATTCCTACAATTAGCACCATGATCATTGACAATCTGTCAATATAAATGTTAAACATAACATCTAGAGAATGTCCCGTGCCAAGCTCAAACCAAATCATTAATGGTGTTTGAATGATCGCAAGAACTGAAGCTAAATATTTCTTGTACTTAATACCTAGCACAATTATTACTACAGCTAGTACAACTTCGATACCCATCATTAGGTTACCGATCAATGCACTCTGGAAGTCAAAAAACTTCCCTCCGCTGGTGTAAAATTGTACAGTAAGGAATATGGAACCCGCAGCAATAATAACCGCCGCTAGCTTCACAATAATGTCTCTTACTGCATCAGTCTTGAGAACCAAAAGAGCTAGAGCAATTACTAATGGGAATACAATTAGAAAAAAAATAGTGCTCATTTAATCCTCCTATAAAAAGCTATTTTAGTGCAAAAATGCGCCACTATCATTATAACTTTTCTATTTAAAAAATACAAGTCATTTGTGGTAATTTCAATGGTTTTTTGATAAATTGTTATGTTTTTCACGATTTTCCAACGTATTTGAGCTGAAAAAAACTGCTCTTAAAAGTTATCATTTTCTTGGCAATTTTTGGACTATTCAAAGTATTCTCAAATGTCGAAATATTGTAGTGCAACATGACCTTTTTTCACAAAACAATCCATAGCAAAATTACCCCTGGTACTCCTAACATACCCGTTATAAATGCTGTCCACATATTCAGCGGCAATATTGGTCCTTCTCCTGCAAACCCACAACTGAACCACCCTAAGTCAAATAAATCAAAGCAGGAAAAATCCCAGCTACCAAAAACACATCCCATCAAATTCACCGTTACTATAATAAGTGCTCCCACAATACTATTGAAAATCAGTTTTATGATTAATTTCATCGGAGCAACCAAAAGCTTGCCAAAGAAAAAAATCAAAAACAATCCTGCCCCATATGCAATAATTATTCCTATTTCACTTTGCATTATTATATTTACCATTATGACGCATTTCTTAACAGCCTTGCATCATAGTCCTTTCTTCATAATATACCTATGGTATAAAATATGCTTTTTTTGAATAAAATAGAATTGAATTTGATATATCAATAAAACATGTCGGGTTGAATATGTTTTGTAAACTGCTGCATAGTATTTTTCCTACCTATTTACAAATGTTTTAGGTAGGTTATCAATATT
>CAZWCK010000020.1:0-14785 GCA_964632625.1 uncultured Oscillospiraceae bacterium | reverse complement strand
AGCCCATAATGTTCTTTCTTGTTTCTTTCTTTTCTACTGCCACTTTTTCAAGCTCCGCCATATTTATTTCAACATTAAAATGTCCTGCATTGGAAAGAATAGCTCCTTCTTTCATTGTATTCATATGCACTGCACTAATGGTATCCGCACACCCTGTTGCTGTTACAAAAATATCTCCAAGAGGTGCTGCTTTCGCCATAGTCATTACCTTATAACCATCCATTCTGGCTTCTATGGCTTTTACAGGATTAATCTCAGTAACTATTACATTTGCACCAAGCGCCGCTGCTCTCATTGCTATACCTCTTGAGCACCAACCATATCCGGCTACTACTGCTGTTTTTCCCGCAACTATCAAATTGGTATTTGCCATAATGCTTGTCCACACAGATTGACCAGTCCCATATCTGTTATCAAACAGGTGCTTGCACTGTGCATCATTTACTGCAACCATTGGAAATTTCAAAATTCCTTCTCTATCCATAGCCTTCAGACGGATAACCCCTGTAGTTGTTTCCTCACAACCACCCCATACTTCTTCTGCCAAATCAGGTCTCTTGTTGTGAATCATTCCAACAAGATCGCTTCCATCGTCAATAATAATGTTCGGTTTATGTTCTAGACACATTTCAATATGCCTGTCATATTCTTCTTCTGTGGCTCCATGGTATGCATATACTTTCATTCCTCCTGATGCCAATGCCGCTGCAATATCATCCTGAGTTGAAAGTACATTACTTCCTGTAACGGACATATCTGCTCCACCTATTGCAAGCACTCTGCAAAGATAAGCCGTTTTAGCTTCTAAATGCACAGATAGAGAAACCTTAATTCCTTCAAAAGGTTTAGTTTGCCTAAATTCATCTTCAAATCCTCTCAAAATTGGCATATTATTTCTGACCCATTCAATTTTTTGTTCTCCCAAAGGTGCTAAACTAATGTCTCTGATTTCATACGGTTTCATTCTTTACCTCCATTTATATGTATTTACAATTATTTTGCTTATTTTGTTATTGTATAAGATTGCACATTAATAAAAGTGCGAAAGTGTTTCTCGCACTTTTATCTTGCAAAATATAAAAATATAAGTTTACTAATCATCATTGAAGAAGTATTTATAATGCACAAACTATTAGCAATTCAATATATCATATTCATAAATTCAAGTAAAGTCATAATTATATCAAAATGCTAAAATCATTGAAATCCTAATTTCTACTGAGCTTTAAATATTCCTTCTTCATATCTAATTGACGCATCACAATGCCCCATCAAAGATTCTGCTTCTTCACCATCAACCAAGAACTTCACTCCTTCTATTTCAGGGAAGCTTGCCAAAATAGTCTCAACAATTTGGCTTATGAACAAAGTCTCTTCTAATGATCCCCCTCTTAAATCCTTACCGACTAAATCTACAAAAAGTGTTTTATCTTCTTTAACGCAACCACGAATTCCATATTTTTCTGTTACTACTGTATCTAACTTTAAGTTCTCACCCTTAGCCGCAGACCCACTGGTATTTTGTCCGGAATTTTTAATATCCTCTGGTACTTGCCAAAGCATGGTAATTGCATTTGCATATTGCTCGCCCTCTTTGCAGTAAACATTAAATCCATCATATTCAACCAGTACTCCCACACTCTCATCCCCGGTTTCAATATATTCATTATTGACAAAGTATGCTATGACTTTATATTCATTGAGTGGCTCTGGTTCTTCAGTTTGTTGACTTCCGCAGGCAACCATTGCAAAGCTAAGTAAAATGCTTATTAGCAACAACATTCCAATAGTCAAAATTCTCTTGCTTTTTAACATATTTTCAATTCCTTTCATTAATCTATATTTAGTCGAGGTCTTTCTGCATCCAATACCTCAGAAACATTGTAATAATGCTCATTTACAAAATTAGGTCTTTTAACCATGGTGTATCCGTCTAAATTTACTCTAGGCATATTCATAATTCCATCAAACATGGTGATTTTTCTGCTAATGTCTACTGGACAAAATATCTGATAACCTGATTCTACTAAATATCTGTGGATTGAGTTTTTATTACTATAGTGCCAGCCAAAAGGTGATATGTATATATTGGTTTCTCCCACCCAAGGAGCTATTTTCTGTTTCCAGCGATCCGTATCGTACTTCATTTTTGCCATAGTAAGTCTTCCATCCCTGAAGTATCCATTGTGAGTGTAGCTATGACAGGCAAACAACCAACCATCGGCTTTTAGCATATCCGCAATCTTCTTCACTTGTTGTTGCCAAACTGCCTCTTCTGGCAAATTATCCGTTATTCGGTATCCTAATGCTCCTTCATAGCCGGTCACTGCAATTACACCCTTTGCTCCACGCCATGAAAAATCAGGATGCTGTAAAACAAAATCATCCAAGATAGGCATAACATCTCCATCTCTTGTATTTATGATTTTCCCTTCAGGAGTTATGACCTCTGTACAAACCCTTCCATCATTACCCACGACTAAACGATTTGCAAATCCGTCGGACTTCATGTAATCATAATAATTTACATCGTCAATTGAAATAACCAAAGGTTTTTTTCCTGGTGGTAAATAAATATCCTTCAATATTATTTTACCCTCACTGGTAACACTAATATACTCATTCAGCGGATAAAGTACATATCCTCTTTTATATAGCTGTGGCAACATACTCTTAAACTCTTTTACCGTAGTCATCCACATATTATATCCCTGCACCGGATGCCCCTTTTTATCGAAAGCAAGTTTAGGATAAATAATCAAACTATGAAAAAACACATGATCAAATGGGCCCTCATACTTCACAAGAGAATTCTTTGCCAGTTCGACTTTTGCTATTTCCAACGATATAGCATCATCAGTTACTGTTTCATCGATTAACTCCGGATCTGACCTCAGAACATTCAGAGCCTCATCGTAGAAATATCCCAAAACCAGTTTTCGTGATTCTAAAATCTTCAGATTAATTTTCTCTTGCCTTTCTATCCCCGGATCTACGGCATAAACCTCTTGAGGCCTAGACATATTAATTAGGATTGCAGTCATAACTGCAATCCCTATAATGCCTACCACAATTCCTAATATAAATTTGCTGTTTCGATTTTTCATGATTTTCACCATCTTTAACCTCTAAACAAATTGGCCTAGCCAAATTTTTTGGTTAGCATTGTTGCCAGCCCTCCCGCCAATTGAGTAATATTATCTATATCCTTACCTTCAATCATTACCCTTACAAGAGGTTCTGTCCCCGAAGGTCTTATAAGCACTCTTCCGTTTCCCTCCATTAGCTTCTCTATTCTTTGGATTTCAGCCATTATTTCAGGATCTTTATCGTATTTCTTTTTATTTTCATTCTTTATGTTTGCATTCCTAAGAACCTGTGGGAAAATCTCAATTTCGTCTGAAAGTTCAGATGGTTTCTTCCCCGACATCTTAATTGCCTTAATTAATTGTAATGAAGATAAAATTCCATCCCCTGTTGTTGTATGATTCAAGAAAATAATATGTCCTGACTGTTCTCCACCAATTATTCCCCCTGTTTTGAGCATGCTTTCAAGTACATATCTGTCTCCAACCGTTGTAACTTCAACGTCACAGCCCATTTTTTCCATAGCTTTATGAAAGCCAAGATTACTCATTACTGTAACTGTAACTAAATTCTGTGCAAGTTCTCCGCTTTCCTTCAACATTTTTGCACAAATGCAAATAGTCTTATCTCCATCAATAATTCTTCCTTTTTCATCTACTGCAATCAATCTATCTGCATCACCGTCATAGGCAAGCCCTATATCAGCTCTTACCTCAACAACCTTCTTTTGTAAATTTTCCGGATGTGTAGAACCACAATCCAAATTAATATTAATACCGTTTGGATTGTTCCCTATAACTACAGTCTCAGCCCCTAATTGCCTAAATACCTTATCTGCTACCTGATAGGATGCACCATTTGCACAATCAAGAACTATTTTCATTCCATCAAGCTTCATTTCCAAAGTGCCTTCAAGAAATTTCTCATAAAGCTGCAATGCGTTTTCTTCTTTCTCAATAGCTCTTCCTAATTTATCTCCGGTAACATGGCTGTTAACATCTATGTCACGCAAAATAATATCTTCAATTTCATCTTCTATATCGTCATCTAGCTTAAATCCTTCGCCATTGAAGAATTTAATTCCATTATATTCAAAAGGATTATGTGATGCGGAGATCACAACTCCTGCATTTGCCTTATAGTATTTAACCAAATATGCTATTGCTGGTGTAGGAAGCACTCCAACTTTTATAACATCTCCCCCTACTGCTAGAATACCTGCACTAAGTGCATCTTCAAGCATATCCCCAGACAATCTTGTATCTTTGCCTATTAGTATGACAGGTCTTTCTTTTTCTTTACTTAAAACATATGCTCCTGCCTTACCAAGTTTATAAGCCAACTCAGGCGTAAGCTCTGAATTTGCAACTCCTCTGACACCATCAGTTCCAAAAATTTTTCCCATTTTTACCTCCTTATATGCCTATTAACATGTTCTTTTATCTATATGCTTTCGTTAATGGTAACTGGCACTGCCTTTGGCGTTACCATTATTGTTTTTACATTTTTTTCACACTCAACACGAACATTTCCCGTATATGTGCCTGCTGTATAATTAGTCATATCAACGAACAATTTAAAATCATCTGCTGTGACTTGATTCATAAGTTCTTCACTGCCTGATGCTGTTACTACAACCGATGAAATATTAATATACCCGGCCATTCCCTCTTGCAAACCTTCCATTACAATCTTGCTGCTATCAATTTCAAATTCTTCAGTGATTATACCTTTGATGCTTATCTCAACTGCAATACCATTAGATTCATTCGCAAGTTCCACTCCTGAAGGTAAAACAGGCTTTAATGGAATTAAACCACTTATATTAGTCTTACTGATATCAACAGGCTCTGCATATATTGTCTCAATTTCTGCAAGGCTTGATTTTTTCCCTTTAATGGTCACCTTATCTGGTACAACTATTTTGGTAGCCTCATATCCCGAAGGTACCTCACCTCTTATTTCCACATTTAGCGGCACTGTTTTTAGATAGCTCAACCTGGTAGTTACATCAACCATATTAGATGACAAGGTTACATTGTATACAGGTTCTCCAACATCGTTTATGGCAATAGCATCCACTGAAATAGTATTCATTTCTTTTGTTACTTTCTGTGCCGGAATTTCTGCTTTTACATATTTCACTTTCTCAACATTTGATTTTGCGCCTTTAACTTCTATTTCCTCCGGTTGCACAACCATTGCACCTGGCTCCGTATTTTCCGCAAATTCTCCTAAGAATTTCACCTCAAGAGGCTTATGCACAGATACCAGTTCATCAATATTAACCAAAATCTTTGCAGGAACAGTGCCAACTAAATTTAAGTATTCCGGAGTTGTAACTTCTATCGGAATGTAATTTTCACCAATTCCTCTTCCAAAAACATTTGCAGTGACAATCAATCCGTCCTTCGATAATTCATTAATATCTGCTCTCTTGCCTTCAACCTCCAATGTTACTGTATATTCATTCTCATCAAGAATTATTAAATTTCTTTGTGTTAAATTATCCTCATTCAAAATTTTCACAGGCACATTTTCTATTTTCTGAGTTTTGGTAGGATTAACTTCACCTATTACATATACCCATAATACTATGGCGATTACCACAGATATGATGATTTTTATATTTTTATTCTGCAGCATCACGTTTCCTCCCAAATTTATACATTATATTTGGTAATTTTTTTTCTTGATTTTTACTATTTAGATATAAATTAAGCAGTGTTTTTTCTACGGTTTTTGTATCGAGAAACCTTGATAGCTTTCCATCTATAGCCATTGAAATTACGCCTGTTTCCTCTGATACTATAATTGAAATTGCATCAGAGTTCTCAGTAATCCCAATTCCTGCCCTATGTCTCGTTCCAAGTTCACTTCCAATGTCTTTGTTCTGTGTTAGCGGAAGCACGCAGCCAGCTGCAAGAACCTTCCCACTTCTGATAATAGCAGCGCCATCATGAAGTGGAGCTCCCTCATAAAATATATTCCCCAGCAATTCACAAGATATTTCTGCGTTCAAGGTTGTTCCACTCTCTGCAATATCACTTAATGCTGTTTCTCTTTCCAAAATAATTAATGCTCCAACTTTCTTCGCCGAAAAGGAATCTATAGCTTTGACAAATTGAGATGTAATATATTTTGCTTTATCCTTGTCAATTTGCCCAAAAGATGTTGGAACAATTTTACTTCTTCCCATATACTCAAGACCTCTTCTGAGTTCCGGCTGAAATACAATTACAAGTGCAATCATTCCCAAGGTCATGGTTCCTTTCAAAATCCAGTTTAATGTGTATAGGTCAAACCTATCGGAAAGGAAGGTTGCAATTACAATAAAAAGCAGGCCCTTAACAAGTTGCTCTGCTCTGGTTTCCTTAATAAATCCAAGTACTTTATATATTACCAATGTTACAATTAAAATATCAATTATATCAGTAATACCGATGCCTGAAATAATTTCTTGCAAAAAATTTGTCATACCAGTTTCCTTTCCCCTAATCTAGCTTTATTTTACAGAAAAAAAGAAAATTATTCAATAGAATAATGAAATATTAATAAAAATGTAATACATGACAATTCAAAAGACCGGCTCTGGTAATTTTCATTATCTGAGCCGGTCTTATTTAAGCTACCTTTTCAGCTCGGAAACTTATTATTACGTTTATGTTATTGGTTTCTAATAAGAAGTTTCTAACAAGCCATATCCCTTATTTTTTCTCTCATAAACTACATTTACACTATCAGTTTCAACATTCAAGAACACAAAGAAAGAATGCCCAAGTAATTCCATTTGTATAATTGCCTCTTCAACTGACATTGGAAGCAATTCAAATTTCTTTTTCTTTACAACTTTTATTTCTTCAGGTTCTTCGTCACACTCTGGAACCTCTGAAAAAACAAATTCCTTGTTATCCTTATATTTCTTTTGAAGTTTTGATTTGAATCTTGACATTTGTGATGACAATTTATCTATCACTTTGTCAATGCACTCGTAAGCTTCCGTGGAAACATCTTCTGCTCTGAAAATCATTCCCCTTGCATTGATAGTTGCCTCAACCTTTTGTTTGTTGTTTTCCATTGTAAGCATTATGTTTGCAACAATGTCATCCGAAAAATATTTTCCCAATTTTTCTAGTTTCTTTTCAATGGTCTCTTTTAAATGATTACTTGCGTTAAAATTCTTACTAGTAATTATTACCTTCATTTCAACAACCTCCTCTTGCAATTATTATTATGCATTACAGTAAATATTAATTGAACTAAATGTAATTTCAATGCATATCTACTATATGTATTATAACATATAATAGAAAAAAATAATTTATTTTTTTGAAAATTTCAAAAAGGATTTTTGTTGGATATGAAAACCGTCCGGCTGACCTGGTTTTTGACCCCACACTTGCCTTAATCCGACTTTGTCAGAGGACTTACATCTAAACTACGCCATGATCACTGCCGCCTTGCGGTTCAGCTTACGTGGATCCCTTTGCCCGTAGCTGGCCTGGACTTTCAACCACAGACCCGAACGATTTTCATATCTAACAAAATATTTCTCAAGAAAACATTCCATCTTCTTGGTATCTTGCATTTGCACCTATTGCATACACCAATACATTTACGCTTTTTGCCCCCCCATCAACAAGCTTTTTACTACAGGAATCCGCTGTACTGCCTGTAGTAAATATATCGTCAATTAGCAATATATTTTTTCCTTTTATGACATTTTTCTCTTGTTCCATTACTTTAAAAGCTTCCCATACGTTAGTTTTTCTTTCTTCTCGTGAGCGTTTACTCATAGGCGGAGTTGCTTTTGCTCGTATCAATACCTTGTCATTGTAAACTATGTTCATTTTTCTTGCAAGCACTTTTGCCATTAACTTTACTTGATTATAGCCTCTTACTTGTTCCTTTTTCTTATGCATAGGCACAGGAACAATAATGTCAGTCTCTAAATTTTCCAAAGATATCCTATCATACATCATCTCTCCAATTTTTTCTGCAATGTATGTCTTCTCATTATACTTCAGTTGCAATATAGGCGATTTTTCAAAGGCACCGTATTGTACACATGCAAAAGCTCTTTCAAACGAATAATCGTTTTCAAGACACTGGAAGCAATATTCGCCACCATATTCTCTTTCCAATATTTTGCCACATTTCCGGCAGGTTTTTTCTCCAATCCAGTTAAAATTCTCCAAACAATCATCACATAAGGAATAAGGTCTTGTCTTGTCAATAATATTTCCACATGCAATGCAGTAAATATTGCTAGGAAAAACTATTTCCAAAAGGTTCTTAAACATGTCAATATACTTAGCTTTCATAATTCATTAAATTCCTCAATCTGGCCTCAAGCCCTGAGTATCTTCTTGTAATGCTATTATTATCAACCATTCCGTTAAGCTTATTCTCCGAACCGACCAATACTACTGCTTTTTTACCTCTTGTTACTGCTGTGTACAACAAATTTCTTGTAGCCAGCATTGGCGGAAACCATGATACAGGCATCACTACTATTGGGAACTCACTTCCCTGACTTTTGTGAACAGTAACAGCATATGCCAGTTCAAGCTCGTCGAGCTGTGAAAAATCGTAAATCACATATTTATTTTCATCAAAAATCACGGTCATCTGATTGAATTCTGTATCTATTAATTCAACAAATCCCACATCCCCATTAAAAACGCCTTCCCCCTCAGTAAAATCATCAACCTTTTTCCATGTTAACTTATAATTATTTTTTATCTGCATAACTTTATCATTTTCTCTGAATACCTTTTGTCCAAACTTTCTTTCTTCCAATTCTTCTCTTGGAGGATTTAACACTGCCTGCAATTCCATGTTCAAATTTATACTGCCCAAAAGGCCCTTTCTTACCGGTGTCAAAACCTGTATATCCCTGACAGGCAAACAATCCTCATAATACTTAGGTAATCTAGTCAAACAAAGTTCCTTTAGAGTGTCCAACATCTGCTTTTCTGAGCTTCTTTTCATTAAAAAAAAGTCTTTATCCTTATCATTACACTCGGGATATTCACCGCTATTTATCCTATGTGCATTAACAACAATCAGACTTTCCTTCGCCTGCCTAAAAATTTCAGTTAATTTAACACAATAAATATACTCACTTTCAATAATATCTCTCAAAACATTTCCTGCTCCTACAGAAGGCAATTGATCAGCATCACCAACCATAATGAGCCTGGTTCCAGGTTTAATGGCATTTGTCAAGCCATTCATCAACATTAAATCTATCATTGAAGCTTCATCTACAATAATTGCATCATATTCAAGCTGTTCCTCCTGATTTTTGCCGAATCGCATAACGTCCTCATCTTCCGAATAGTAGTACTCCAACAACCTATGTATTGTGGATGCAACAATTCCTGAAGTTTCGGTTATTCTTTTTGCAGCCCTTCCTGTGGGTGCCGCAATTGCAGTTGAAAGTCCACAATGATTCAGTACCTTGATAATCGTATTGATAATAGTGGTTTTTCCAGTTCCCGGACCTCCCGTAATAATTGAAATGCCGTTTTCAAGTGAAGTTATAACTGCATATTTTTGGTTTTCTGAAAGTTGTATCCCCGTTTCCTTTTCAGTCAGTCTAATAAGTCCTGCAATATCTCCATTAAGCATTTTAAGATTTCCATTATTTAAGGCCTTCAAATTTTTGCATACGGTTTGCTCTGCCATATAATATGGAAATAAATACACCACGTTCCGGCTCTCAATATTTTCAACTTTTATATCTCCCTCAAAGGCAAGCGCTATTAATGCTTCCTTAACTTTCGAAGATTCAACTTCAAGTATTTCTGCAGTTTTCTCACATAACTCCTTTTCGGGCATATATGTATGTCCTTCTTGAAGATAGTACCACAAAATATATTTTAAGCCGCTTTTTATTCTATACTCATCATCCTTGGCAATACCCATCTTTTCGGCAATTTTGTCAGCTTTTCGAAAGCCAATACCAAAAACATCCTCTACCAACTGATAGGGATTCTCCTGAACAACAGATATAGTATCTGCCCCATATACTTTATAAAGCTTAATGGCATAATCAGCAGTAATTCCGAATTGTTGTAAGAATATGCTTACTTCCGCAAATTGTCTGTGAGACAAAAAAGCATTGCCAATACCTTCAGCTTTTTTCTTTCCTATACCATCAATTTCCGTGAGCCTTTCGGGACATTCCTGAATTATCTTAAAAGTATCAACACCAAATTTCCTCACAATTAAAGCGGCAGTTTTTTTTCCTATTCCTTTTAACATCCCTGAAGCCAAAAAACCTTCAATGCCTTCTGCCGTAGATGGCATTATTTCCTCATACTCAGTAAATGCAAATTGCTCACCATAAATAGGGTGTACTTTCCATACACCCTTTAAAAAAAAGCTTCTACCCACCTCTGCCATAGGAAGATTTCCCACGATTGTTATCTCTTCTGCTCCTGCTTCCATGATTGCAATTGTATAGCTGTTTCCCTTGTTATAAAAAATAATGTCAGAAATGGTTCCTTGCTTTTCTTCCATTTATTTCAACCATTTTACCCTTCGAAAAGTAGCTGCAGCCTTGTTTTTCGAAAATTGCTTTGCTTTTTCTAGTAGAACCTCTCTAGTATTCTGACTTGGCTTCCTATGCACAACGTCAGTAAGCATTGTAAGTATTTTTCCGATTTTTTCACCCTCTGCAATTCCCGCCTCAATCAAGTCATTTCCATCAATAGCCAGATCCTCCACATAAATAGGCTCATTATTGTCTATAATATCTTTCATCATATAATGCCTGTTCATTATTTTTACTTCTGTCAAATCATACGTTATACGCTGTGCTTTTGCAAGATTATGCAAATACTCATACCGTTCTGGTCCATAAGTTACCAGAAACTCCTTTAACTCATGCTTATTTGCCATAAACCAAAGTCGTTCAAATAAATAATGTACATCAACTAGGTGTTGCTTTGTCTTTGAATCAAACTCCAGCTTATCTATGGCCTGAAGAGCTCTGTTTTTTTCAAAGCACATATAAAACAATCCCAACCTTCTATCACATATAGGCTGAGTCTTATATACATTATCACAATATGTATTGTATAAATCCACTTCACGTGAAGTCATTTTGGTTGCCAGTTTTTCACCTATTATGTATGATAGTAAATTGGTACCTAAAAGCATTCTGATACCCTTTCCTACATTCTTTGCCACAATAATTTTTTCAAACTCACTGCGAATTCTATTAATACTTATTTTTTCAAGCAAATGGCTATTTTCAATTATTGCTTCATAGGTATCCTTATGCAAATCAAATCCCAATTCTGCAGCAAATCTAACTGCTCTTAACATCCTCGCCGGATCCTCTTGAAATCTTTCAGTTGCGTCTCCAACCGTCCTAATAAGCTTCGCTGTTATGTCCTCCCTGCCATTATAGGGGTCTACGATTGGTTTGTCAGGATTGTCTGCAATTGCATTTATAGTAAAATCTCTTCTTTTTAAGTCTTCCTCTATGGATTTTGTAAACTCAACGCTGTTTGGTTTTTTGTAGTTAACATACTCACCTTCTACCCTAAAGGTTGCAATATCAACAATGTAACCCTCCTCATTTTCTTCTGAGGTATAGTCTATTCTTATTACACTCAAATTCTCGCTTAGAACCTCTGCTTCCGGAAAAATTAATGTTAATTCCTCCAGTCTTGCATCTGTTGCCAAATCCCAATCTATAGGTTGTTCTCCCAAAAGTGAGTCTCTTACACTTCCTCCTACCACATATACTTGAAATCCCTTGGCTTCAATTTTCCTCATTATCTTACTAATTTCTTTAGGTAATTTTATCATGCTACCCCCCATTTTTGGCATAGAGTGAACTGAAGTCACTCTCTAAAGTGAAATAAGTCATCTTTAATCATAAAGTGGTTTTATATAATTTTCTGTTGTCCAAAGTCCATACCTTGTCTGAAAATGCACCAGGATCAACACCCTCAAGGGCATCTTGCATATCAAACATCCTTGCATCTATCATATCCAAATAATGCAGAATTTCAGCCTCAGGGAATAAAGGTCTCTTTGGGCTTCCAAACTCCGGTTCATAATGATGTGAAAGTATCATGTGTTCAAGCATTATGGCCTTTTCTCTTGGCATATTAATCTCCAAAGAAATTCTGTCTATAGTCTTAACTCCTTGAATAATATGTCCCAGCATTTGCCCTTCAAATGAATATCCGTCCGATATTCCAAGCTCATTTGATTTGATTTCATTCAATTTCTCCATATCATGAAGGATTACTCCAGTAATAACCCAATCCAAGTTTAAATTTGTATAAACCTGACAAATTTTTTCTCCTGTCATAAGCATGCGTTTCATATGATAAAGTAGCCCTGACAATTCCGCATGATGGTTCTTAGAAGCCGCTGGATAATATAACAATTTCGCTTTATTTTCTTCAAGAAGCTTTACACAAATGGTTTTCAAATCATCATCTATTAGTTCTTTGGCCTTTTCCAATATAAAATTGTACATATCAATACCCTTTTCTGGTGCCGACTTGATGAAATCACACATGTCCAAATCATCTTCTTTGACAAGCTTCCTAAGCTTTAAAACCCTAAGCTGCCTCATTCCGTTCCATTCTGTCACATTGGCCTTGATTTTAATTAAATCTCCCTCTTTTATCTCTGCTAATGTAGGCAATTCTGCGTCTGCTATATCCCATTTCTTACCTGAGATTTCACCTGTTGAATCTCCCAACATCAAATCAAGATATTGTTTTTTGTTTGACCCCAATTTAACTGCAATGCTTTTTACCAAAAAAAAATCCTGCACCTCTTGATCGGTTCTTATTCCTGATACATAAAATTCTTTCATACGTTCCCCTTTTTATAATTAATCATATATTGAACTAATCATTAAATGTACAATACATTTTAATTACTTTACATTTATTTTTGCAACAAAAACCTACAAATGTCAGTTTTATATTTTCCTTGCAACATTTTTTCTACAAATAACTTATAAGTTTAATTATTTAAAAACAGTATATTATTTTCTACTTTAAATGTCAAGGATTACTTCCATATTATTCCATTATATTCATTTTCATTTTACTTTTTTATTAAATAATTTAGCTTTTTATGCATTTGATAATAACTAAACATTTATTTGATAATATATGTACTTTTCTAATTATTCATGCTATAGTATTATTTAACGACAATTTCAGTAATACGAATAATATATTCATATTTATTTTGCTTATTGGATTTTTTTTTAAAATAATTTATGAAAGAAGGAATTTGTTATGGCAGACACAAAACACAAATCTCAGTCAGGTACTAATAAGAGAAGCGGATTAATCAGAAAAATAATGCGTCTTGTTGCCTTCCCCGTCTTAGTGATTTTTGCAATCTCAGTATTTGCAATACTATCTCAAGTCAACAGTTCGGTAGAAGAACTTACAGACACAGAAATTTTTTCACGTTCAACACTTGCTGTTGTTGAAACTGAAAATTTCTTTAATAAGTACATCAGCTTAGCTGAACAACTTTCAAATGATAAGATATATGAAACTATTATTAGTGACGTCAATTCAGGAATACATATGCAGGATAATCCCTTGTATTCCGCTGCGTATTCTTCTCTCCTCAATCATTATGAAAAAGACAGCGAAAATATCTTATGTATTTATGTTGCTGCAATTGAAAAAAATGAGATGATAGGCTCTGATGGTTGGCTTCCTCAAGTGGTAGACCCTGAATACGTAGTGGCGGAAAGAGATTGGTGCATACAAATGCTTGCATCCGGTGAAAGCATAATCACTGAACCTTATGTTGATGCCACTACCGGCAAAAATGTTACAAGTATCATTTCTCCTTTATATAAGGCTGGCACTGATGAAATAATCGGCGCTATTGGAATTGACATTACTTTGGATGAATTGCAGGCAGTTGCTTCAGGAATAACGGTTGGAGAAACAGGTTATTCGTCTATATTCTTGCCTTCAGGAAATGTATTATATCATCCAAATAAGGAATTTTGGGGTAAGAACATTTCTGAAATTAAGTTATCAAAGGAAATAACAGATTCCATATCAAATAAAATTACAGATAAAATTATTGAATTTGAATCGAATGGAACCAGAACACTTGGTACTGTAAATGAAATAGGAAATACAGGTTGGATAATGTTAACCTGCTTGCCTTATTCAGAAGCAAAAGCTACTGTTGGAAATGTTACAACTACAATTGTTGTCATTGTTGTTTTTTCATCTATTGTAGTAATTCTTGCTCTTTACTTTGTCTCTAGATCTATAGTAACTCCAATAAAAAGAGTTCTTAAAAATGCACATGAAATTGCGCTTGGAAATCTTGATTTGTCGATAAACATTAAAAAAGATGTTCCTCCAAAAACAGAGTTAGATGAACTTGAATTAGCTTTTAATTCTGTAATTATCAACAATCAATCACAAGCCAATGCTGCTCAAAGAATAGCAAAAGGTGATTTGGACTTTGAGTTAGTAGCTTTATCAGATAAAGATACTCTTGGAAATAGTATGTTGCTTGTAAAAGATACACTTTCAAAATTAGTTGAAGAAACAAAAACAATGGCAGAAGAAGCAGTAAACGGTAACCTTTCAAATAGAGGAAATAGCGATGAATTTGAAGGTGGATATAAAGATATCATTGAAGGCTTCAACAATACCCTTGATGC
>CAZWCK010000019.1:0-15823 GCA_964632625.1 uncultured Oscillospiraceae bacterium | reverse complement strand
TTAGGTAAGGTAGTTAGAAATGCACAGGTAAGACTTGTGCGTGATGGTATTGTAATACACGAAGGGAAAATTTCATCTTTAAAGAGATTTAAAGATGATGCAAAAGAGGTAAACCAAGGCTTTGAATGCGGACTTGGTATAGAAAATTACAATGATCTAAAAGAAATGGACATTGTTGAATGCTTCCAGATGGAAGAAATCAAGAGAGAAAAAAAGAAATAGTATTATACTATTAAAACACAGTCTTTATTAAAAGAAAGGTATGTAAAATGGGGAAGGGATACAGACAAGGCAGATTAGGAGAAGAAATAAGAAAAATTGTAAGTGATCTGCTACTTAGAGAAATAAAGGATCCTAGACTTTCAGGAATGGTTAGCATATCTGCCGTAGAAGTTACTTCTGATGGCAGTTATGCAACTTGTTATGTAAGTGTTTTGGGACTTTCAAAAGAAAATGATGCACAGAAAGAAAAGGACGATGTAATCGCTGCTTTCAAAAGTGCAAAAGGGTTAATAAAAAGGGAAATTGGCAGACAGATAAAACTCAGACATATTCCAGAGCTTATTTTCAAAATTGATGAATCCTTAGAATATGGAAGGCATATTTCTCAATTAATTGACGAACTTGGAATCAAAGATTATAAAAATGAAGAAGAAAAGGATGAATTGATTGATGAAAATGATGAATTCTAATAAGAATTTAAATTCAGGGGAAATAAAAGGTAAAGTTAATTCACATTCATTAGGTGAAATTGCAGAAAAAATATTTGAAGCAAATTCAATGTTATTGTTTCCGCATATTTCAATAGATGGTGATGCATTGGGTTCTTGTGTGGCGCTTTGCAAGGCACTGAGAGAAAAGGGCAAAGATGCTTATATTCTTATTGAGGAAGAATTGCCATCATATTTAAAATTTATGGATAAAGGTTATTGTACCTTTGATAGTAATATTATCAAAGAACCTGATTTGTGTATTTGTGTTGATTGTGGTGAACTAAAGAGATTTCCAAATAGAAGTGCAAAATTTCTTTCTGGAAAATTTAGTGTGTGTATAGATCATCACAAAACCAGTCAACCTTTTACAGATTACTATTATATAGCACCTGAGGTAGCAGCAACAGGAGAATTGATTTTTCAACTATTAAAAAGTGTTGATGTAGAAATAGATAAGGAAATGGGAGAAGCTATTTTTGCGGCAATTACTACAGATACAGGGAATTTTCAGTATTCAAATACAACAAGAGATACTCTTATTACAGTAGTGGAGCTTTTTGACATTGGAATTGATAATAATGCAGTGAGTGTTGAACTATATGAAAATATAAGTATAGAAAAATTGGCAATTACTAATAAGGTAATGGAAACATTGGAATTATCGGAGAACGGTAAGGTGGCAATTGCCTATGTTACTCAGGACATGCTAAAGGAAACCGGTGCATTGATTGATGACACAGAAGGCGTGGTACAGACCCTGCGAAGTATTAATAGTGTTGAAATTGCAGCATTTTTGAGGGAAATTAAACCGTCTGTAATAAAGGTTGGGCTTAGGGCAAAGCGTTATGGTGATGTGGCGGCAATAGCACAAAACTTTGGTGGCGGTGGGCATACAAAGGCTTCTGGTTGTACTATTAATAAAGAATTGAAAGAAGCAATTAAGCTTATTAAAAAGGAAATTTATAAAAATATGAGTTTATTTTAGGAAAGAAATATAGGACTGTGAACATTGAAGAATTGCGATATTATTGAAGGAATCATAAATTTGAATAAACCTGCAGGAATGACATCTCATGACTGTATAGGTGCTATTAGAAGGCTGACAGGAGTAAAAAGAATCGGACATACAGGGACACTCGATCCAAATGCAACAGGAGTGTTGCCGATTTGCATTGGTAGCAGTGCAAGGATAAATGAATATCTCGATATGGACTTCAAAAAGTACAGGTGTAGTTTGCAGCTTGGAATAACAACAGAAACGCAAGATGTGTGGGGAGAAGTAATTACAGATATTCGTAAGATGCTAAAGGAAACTAAAGGGAGTCAGTTAGAATCTCAATTTTGTAATACTATTTCCGAACAAAGGATTAAAGCGGCTTTCAAAGGATTTAATGGGCATATTGAACAGTATCCTCCGAAATATTCTGCAATCAGGGTAAATGGAAAGAGGCTTTATGAATATGCAAGAAAAGGGTTGGAAGTTGAGATTAAACCTCGAAAAGTATATATTAAATCACTTCAAATTGAAAAAATAGATTTGGATGATTTCGAGATTATTTTTACTGTTGAATGCTCAAAAGGAACGTATATTAGATCCATATGTCAGGAGATAGGTGAAATTTTGGGATGCGGAGCTGCCATGAGTGGTTTACAAAGACTTGCAAGTGGAGCTTTTTTGATTGAAGATGCAGTTACTTTGGAGGAGTTGAAATCTCTGAAGGTAGGTAGTGATGAAATCGATGAGCAAACTGGAAAAATAAAGAAGTTTGCAAGGGCGGATTTTGATAAACTAGAAAAATATATCATGCCAACGGATTTTCCCTTGGGTAAGTTTGGAAAGGCAGTAATAAAGGAAAAAGAAAGGGCAAAGTGGTTTGTCAATGGTGGGCATATTGCAATGTCAGAAGTAAATATACAAAGGGAACCTTATTACAAGACCAATGAATGTCACCTTGAAATAAGACCTGAGTTTCAACATGCATACAATATGTATGGAGTATTGGACGGAAAAGTTGTATTTTTAGGAGTGGCTTTTTATGATTTGACCTACGGTAAATTGGTAGCAGACAAAGTTTTCCAAAGAAATAACATATAATTTTAGTTAGAGAGAATAATATTAATGAAGATTTTTAATAGCTTGGAAGAAATAAAAAATATAGATGAGACTGTAGTTGCCTTAGGCAATTTTGATGGTGTCCATAAGGGACATCAACAACTTATTTCACGTACGGTAAGCAGTGCTCAAGTAGCAGGTTTAAAAAGTGCTGTTTTTACATTTTCAAATCACCCAAAAAATGTAACCTTAAAAAAAAGCATAGTAAAAAACATATTATATTTTGATGAAAAGGCACAAATATTAGAAAATTTTGGAGTTGAATATCTTTTTAATATACCTTTTGATGAAAAAATTATGATGATGCTGCCTCAAAATTTTATAAAAGAAATTTTGATAGGGACATTCAAAATGCGGCAGGCTTATTGTGGATTTAATTATAGGTTTGGATATAAAGCTATGGGAACTCCAGAGATACTTATTAAAGAAGGCATAAAAAACGATTTTGGAATTCATGTTCTTGAACCTTTTAAGATAAATGGAAATTTAGTAAGCAGCACATTTATACGTGAATTGATTGAAAATGGAGATGTAAATAAGTGTAAGGAATATATGGGGAGATATTATGCTATAGGAGGTGAAGTGGTGGTAGGAAACAAAATTGGAAGAACGATTGGTTTTCCTACTTCCAATCTGATTATAGATGAAAACATGATAACTCCATCAAATGGTGTATATGTTACAATATGTAATTATAATGGAGTGAAGTATCCTAGTATTACAAATGTAGGGAAAAAACCAACAATAGGTGAATATGAAAAAAATGTTGAAACTCATATTTTTAACTTTAACAAGGAGTTATACGGAAAAAATATCAGAGTTGAATTCTTGGAAAAAGCAAGAGATGAAAGAAAATTTGAAAGTGTAGCTGAGTTGTCTAAGCAAATAATAGCAGATTGTATCATGGCAAAGGCATATCATAGAAAGCAAGTTTAAAAAACAGAATTCCAATTATTTATAATTTGTAATTTATAAAACTAAATGCAACCCCCTGTCATAAAAAAGAAATTTTATAGTGTAATATATAATATTTGTAATATTACTTGGCATGATAATTGCTTATAATTTAAGTATACTTCATCGACTTTAATATTTTTTTGTTGATGAAATTTTAAGGAGGACAAATTTATGATAGAAACAAAAGATGGAATCTTATACTTTGACGGTTGTAATACTGTAGAGTTGGCAGAAAAATACGGTACACCTTTGTATGTGTATTCTGAAAATGCGATTTTAAAAGAATGTAACGAAATCAAAGAATGTTTTTTAAACAAATATGAAAATACCCGAGCTGCTTATGCAACAAAAGCTTTTTCTTCAATTGCAACTTGCAAAATTATGGACAGAGAAGGTTTTTGTATGGATGTGGTTTCTGGAGGAGAATTATTTACTGCCATCAAAGCTGGTTTTCCTGCAGAAAAAATTGAATTCAATGGTAACAACAAGCTTAGGCATGAACTGGAAATGGCTGTTGATTACGGAATTGGTAGAATTATCATAGACGGTCGACAAGAGTTAGCACTTATTGAGGATATTTGTAAAGAAAAAGGCAAGGTTGTGAATGTTCTGTACAGAATAACTCCTGGCATTAACAGCGACACCCATGAATACATTACTACAGGTAAAAAGGATTCGAAATTCGGAATTCCTCTAAATGATGAAGTTATTTACCCTGCAATTAAAGCGGCTATTGACAGTCCATACGTCAATTTCAAAGGCATCCATTTCCATGTAGGCTCACAATTATTTGATAATCACTCACATCTTTTAGCACTTGAAGTTACACTTAAGCTTGTTGAGGAAACAAAAAAAAGGTTTAATTATGTTATGACGGAATTGAATGTTGGTGGTGGCTTTGGGGTTACCTACACAGATGAAGTGCGAAAATCTTATGAATATTTTCTAAAACCCATTATGGAAAGGGTTATTGAATTTTCAAAAATGCTTCAAATAGAAAGACCTGCTGTGGTAATAGAGCCGGGCAGAAGTATGGTTGCAGAATCTGGCATCACCCTTTACACAGTGGGAAGCATTAAGGATATTAAAGGTATCAGAAAATATGTTTCTATTGATGGGGGCATGACAGACAATATCAGACCGGCACTTTATCAGGCCAAATATAAAGGCGTTATTGCCAACAAAATGAATGTCTCTGCAGATGATGTGGCTACAGTATGCGGAAAATGCTGCGAGTCAGGAGATATTTTAATAAAGGATGGTGCTTTCGCAAAGGCTGAAAAAGGAGATATTTTGGCTATATTTTCAACTGGAGCATATGGATATTCCATGGCTAGTAATTATAATAAAAATCCAATTCCGGGAGTTGTTCTTGTAAAAAACGGAAAATCTGCAGAAATTATAAAGAGGCAGAGCTATGAAGAAATGGTAGCAGGAGAAAGCTATATTGAATTGTAGTTAATAGGATTAAATTCACAAAATTTATAATTTTTTTGAATAATAAAATGTTTCTTTACAAATCATAAGTTATGTGTTAAGATTAATTGTTTAATAAATACCTTTGCTGTGTCTTTCGACACTCCGACGCAGACTCGGCAAAAGGTGAAAGAAGAAAAGGAGAAAATAAAATGATTGATCAAGCAAAAAAAGCGGAAATTATTAAAGACTATCAGTTGAAAGAGGGAGATACAGGATCTCCGGAAGTTCAGGTTGCAATTCTTACTTATAGAATTAATGATTTGAACGAACATTTGAAGATTCATAAGAAGGACCATCATTCCAGAAGAGGTCTTTTGATGATGGTAGGTCAGAGAAGAAATCTTCTTAATTACTTAAGGGAAAAGGATATCGAAAGATACAGAGACCTTATTTCTCGTTTAGGATTAAGAAAGTAATTACTATGGAATACAGGCGGGGAATGTTACCCCGCTTTTATTTTAGAGAAGAGGAGTCAAATACGGGCTCCAGTCAGGCCCGCCATAGGGGTGGAGCCTGTAGCCAAGTATTAACATGAATTAACAGGAGGTAGTTGTTAATTATGAGATTTGAAGGTTATAGAACATTTAAAACCGCAGTTGGAGGAAGACTTCTTCAGTTGGAAATCGGAAAAGTTTGCGAAATGGCAAACGGACAAGTTATGGTTAGATATGGAGATTCAGTAGTAAATGTTACTTGTTGTTGTTCAGACCAACCAAGAGCAGATATAGATTTTTTTCCACTAAGCTGTGACTATGAGGAAAGAATGTATGCAGCAGGAAAAATTCCTGGAGGCTTTATCAAAAGAGAAGGAAGACCAAGCGAAAGAGCAACTTTATGTTCAAGACTTATGGATAGACCTCTTAGACCATTGTTTCCAAAAGGTTTCTACAATGATGTTACAGTAGTTGCTACAGTAATGTGTGTAGATCCTGATGCTCCGACTGAAATGGCAGCAATGATAGGTTCGTCTGTTGCACTTGCAACATCTGATATCCCTTGGGAAGGACCTACAGGATCTGTTATCGTAGGATTAATTGATGGACAATTTATAGTAAATCCTACTGCAGAGCAGAAAGAATTAAGCGAAATGCATCTTACTGTAGCTGGAACAAAGGAAGCTATCATGATGGTAGAAGCAGGAGCAAATGAGGTTCCTGAAGATGTTGTTCTTGATGCTATAATGTTTGCTCATGAGGAAATAAAGAAAATTGTTACGTTCATTGAAGAAATTGTAAGTGAAGTTGGTAAGCCAAAGAGAGAAATAGAACTTTATAAGGTTTCAGATGAAATAGATGCTGAAGTAAGAGCTTTTGCTGTAGATAAGATGAAAGCTGCAATAAAAACTCAGGAAAAAATGGAAAGACTTGCAAACATGGATGCAGTTGAAGTTGAAACAAAAGAACATTTTGCAGAAATATATCCTGAAAATCAGAAGGATATTGCGGCAGTTCTTTACAATATTACAAAGGAATCTGTGCGTTCAATGATTCTTGATGAGGAAATAAGACCGGACAACAGAAAACCTACAGAAATCAGACCAATATGGTGTGAAACAGGTATATTACCAAGAGCTCATGGAACGGGTTTATTTAAAAGAGGACAAACTCAAGCTCTTTCAGTTGCAACTTTAGGACCTATGGGCGATGCTCAGACTATTGATGGCATTACAGATGAAGTTGAAAAGAGATATATGCATCATTATAATTTTCCACCTTATTCAGTAGGTGAAGCAAGACCTATGAGAAGTCCGGGCAGAAGAGAAATCGGACATGGAGCACTTGCAGAGAGAGCTTTAATTCCGGTACTTCCAAGTGTTGAGGAATTTCCATATGCAATAAGAGTGGTATCAGAAATTCTTTCATCAAATGGGTCTACTTCTCAGGCTTCAGTATGCGGAAGCTGTCTTGCACTTATGGATGCAGGAGTTCCTATCAAGAGACCGGTTGCAGGTATTGCAATGGGTTTAATTGAGAGAGTTGAAGAAGACGGTTCTAGCAAAATGTGTATCTTGAGTGATATTCAGGGAATGGAAGACTTCCTTGGTGATATGGACTTTAAGGTTGCAGGAACTGAAAAAGGAGTAACTGCAATTCAGATGGACATAAAGGTTCATGGACTTTCAAAGCAGATTTTGAAGGATGCTCTTGCTCAGGCACACGAAGGAAGAATGCATATTATGCAGCAGATGCTTGATGAGATTCCTGAACCTAGAAAGGAATTATCACCTTATGCACCTAGAATTATTTCTATGCAGATTGACCCTGACAAGATAAGAACAGTTATTGGACCTGGCGGAAAGACAATTAATAAAATTATTGCAGAGACAGGTGTGAAGATTGATATTGATGATACAGGGCTTATTTATATTGCAGCACCTGATATGGAAAGTGCAAATGCAGGAGTAAAGCAGATTGAACTTTTGACCAAGGATGTTGAAGCAGGTGAAGTTTACGAAGGTACTGTTACTAGAATAATGGCGTTTGGTGCTTTTATTGAAATATTACCAGGAAAAGAAGGACTTCTTCACATCTCCAAAATGGCAAAGGAAAGAGTTGACAAGGTTGAAGATGTAATGAACATCGGTGATGTTGTTAAGGTAAAGGTTACTGAAATAGATAGCCAGAACAGGATAAATCTTTCAAGGAAGGAATTGCTGTAGTAAGAATTAGACATTGATAAATTGAAAACACCAGTTTTTAGGCTGGTGTTTTTTTGTAAACTAAGGTAAAGATTGAATTTACATAAAAAGAAAATTTTACCAAGAAGAAAGATCGGTATAAAATAGAAGACTGGTTATAATTTTTCCGTTAAATTATTTTTAATTTTTGAATTTCCTCTTGAAACAATTATATTGATATTCTATAATAGAAAACGTTAGTATTGTTACGGATGGTCAAGCAGTCGCGGTAGTTTGAGTGACACTGCAGTTTGCCGGAGGTCAGCTGTAACATCAGAAAAATTCACACTGTATCCAAAGAGAACAGTAGTAGGAGGTAATTTTATATGAAAAACAATTCTTTGCAGAGCAAGAACATTCGCGATATTGCTTTTTTGAGCATTATGGTTGCCATTATTTTTATTCTTGCTTTCACACCGATCGGCTTTATTAATCTTGTAGTTATAAAAGCCACAATTATTCACATTCCAGTTATCATAGGTTCAATATTGCTTGGGCCAAAGAAGGGAGCAATTTTGGGGGCTGCATTTGGACTTGCTAGTTTGTTGGTAAATACTTTAATGCCCAGTCTGCTATCCTTTGCGTTTTCGCCACTGATGCCTGTACCGGGACTTGAAAGGGGCACCTTGCTTGCACTTGTTGTTTGTTTTGTCCCTCGTATTTTGGTAGGTATAGTGCCTTGGTATGTATACAAACTGGTACAAAAATGCATGAAAAAAGATAACGAAAAGAAGAATAATATTGTTTCAATTTCTGTTGCGGCAGTTGCAGGTTCAATGACAAACACAATTCTAGTTATGAGCTTGATTTTCATCTTATTTAAAGATGCATATGCAACAATGAAAGGAATTTCCACAGATGCTGTAGCAGGAGTGGTTCTGGGTATTGTTGGAATGAATGGAATTCCTGAGGCTATAGTTGCAGCAGTGCTTACAGCAGCTATTTGCATTCCATTAAAGAGATATGTTCAAGATTGATATATTACATATTGTACATTTATAGAAGAACAATATAAATATAGAATAACAATATAAAGGGTTGAATTAGAATAATGACAATTGCAAATGCATATGTTTTCTTATTCTGAACACCCCTTTTTTATGTGGAAAATATCCCTTACGAAATTGACGAAATATCAAATATAACATAGACTATATTAGTATAATCAAATTGTATAAAATACAGAAAAATTAACGCTCCAAGTATTATAACATATAGAGAATAGTTATATAGAAAAGCTTTGAGATAATAATTAACAATAGGGAAAAGGACACTTTTCAATTGTATACTAATCAGCTAAATGATACCATTTGAGCATAGGATATTTTTAGTTTAAATATAATAATTATGGAGGAAATGGTATGGCTGATTATCGAAAAATGTGGGATGAAATCGGGATGGATTTGGCAACTCACGACCAATTATGCGAAGTACTTCCGCAAGCCTTTGGAGATGTGTATATGTCACAGGAAAACAGACCGGAAGGTATGGATTTTTTTGATTTTGTAGTTTCCGAAATTCACGGCGTCAGACCTGCTGAATTGATTGAGCATCAGAAAAACGGCGGGAAAGTTTTTGGAACATTTTGCGTTTATGTACCGGATGAAATAGTTTTTGCAGCAAAGGCTATAGCTACGGGACTTTGCGGAGGTTCTCAGTTTTGGGTTTCGGGAGGCGAAAAGGTTTTACCTACAAATACTTGTCCATTAATCAAGGCTTCTGTGGGTGCAAGATTGGATCGTACATGTCCGTTCTTCCGAATTGCAGATATGTATGTGGGAGAAACAACATGTGATGGAAAGAAAAAGGCATGGGAAATACTTGCAGAGGATGTTCCTGTTCATGTTATGGATTTGCCTCATATGAAAAGGGAAAAAGATATTGCTGCTTGGGTAGAAGAGATAAATACATTTAAGGATGTAGTTGAAAAACAAACAGGAAACAAAATTACTGAAGATACTCTTGCAGAAAGCATTAAGATGCTTAATAGAAAGAGAAAGGCTTTGGAAAGATTATATAGTTTCAGAAAAAATGAAAAGCTTCCTATAAGCGGAAAAGATGTTCTTTTGGTTTCTCAGATTGCTTTCTATGATGACCCTACAAGATTTGCCGAAATGACAAATAAGCTTTGTGATGAATTGGAAAAGAGGGTTAAAGATGGAGTAAACGTGTTCAAAGAAGGTACAAAGAGAATATTACTTACAGGAACACCGCTTGCAATACCAAACTGGAAGCTTCATAATATCATTGAAACAAGTGGAGCAGCAGTAGTTTGTGAAGAAATGTGCACAGGAACCAGATATTTTGAAAGAGTTGTTGATGAGTCAAAGAAAACAGTGGATGGACAAATTAGAGCAATTGCCGAAAGATATATGGGAATTAATTGTGCATGCTTTACGCCAAATTCAGCAAGAATAGATGATATTGTAAGATTAGCAAAGGAATACAAGGTAGATGGAGTAATAGACGTTAACCTGAAATTCTGTAGTCTTTATGATACAGAAGGATATAGTGTTGAAAGAAAACTGAAAGAGTTAGGGATTCCGGTAATGGGGATAGAAACAGACTATACGGACAGTGATGCACAGCAATTAAGAACCAGAATAAGTGCATTTATTGAGATGTTGAATGCATAGTGCTTAGATTGCAGAGAAGAACATATGGAGAAATATCAGTATTATGTATTGTTTAATAATCATGATAATGGTATACGACTGCATGTAGAACTAAAAAAAATGGGGGTTCACGCTACTATTGCGCCGACCCCCAGAGCTTTAAGTACCTGTTGCGGTATATCACTATTGATTAATGAAAATGACATTACAAAGGTGGAGGAAATTTTGGAAAACAGCAATATCGAGATTAACAGAATTGAAAAAATCAAGAGAGACATTAATCCTAATCGAGACAGATATTGTTAATCACAGGAGAGGAGGTAACAAGGAATTTAATCTAAAAAGAAAATTTTTGGGTGGAAGGCCTTGTTAGTTTATATTGAACTATATAGGAATAGATATTGGATCTACAGCTTCAAAGGTTGTAGTTCGTGGAGATAATGAAAAAAAGATTGTTTTACCTACAGGTTGGAGCAGTAAGGAAACCACAAATCTTATAAAAGAAATATTAATGTCTGAAGACATTGATGTGGCTTCGCAAAATTCAAGAATAGTTGCTACAGGTTACGGCAGGGTATCGGTAGACTTTGCTGACAAGACAGTTACGGAGATTAGTTGCCATGCCAGAGGTGGAAAAGAGATTGCCAAAGAAGATTGTACTATAATTGATATCGGAGGGCAGGACACAAAGGTAATATTAGTGAAAAAAGGAGTTGTAGCTGATTTCTTAATGAATGATAAATGCTCAGCCGGAACGGGAAAATTCCTTGAAATAATGGCAAACAGACTTGGAATTACTTTAGATGAGCTTTTTGACATTGCGGAGAAGGGGAAAATTCTCAATATCAGTTCCTTGTGTACAGTTTTTGCAGAATCAGAGGTAATAAGCTATATTGGTGAAGGCCATGAAAGGGAGGATATTGCAGCAGGAGTAGTTGACTCAGTTGCAGCAAAAGTTGTGCAACTATGCAAAAGACAAAACTTGGCAGATAAGGTAATATTGACAGGGGGAATCAGCCATAGTAAATATTTTGCGGATATTTTATCCCAAAAATTGGGAGCTATAGTTGAGCCCACAATTGAGGGGAGATATGCAGGAGCATTGGGAGCATCATTTATAGCGGAAGAAATCATAAAATAAATATTGAAGCAACTGCTGTTTGCGATGTAAAAAGCAGTAAATTAGATATATTGAATAATAAATACCAAAATAGCCTGGAAAATTCTCCAGGCTGTTTTGGTGTAATTATTTTTGAGTGAATCTTTATTATAACTTGCAAGTCTTAAATGTGATTATTTATTCGTTCCTAAACGAGTAATCATAGAACCTGATAATGCTGAAAATGCAAGTGCTATTGCACATACTATAAATTCCATTATATTTCTCCTTTCATTATCTATAAAATTTATTTTTCTTTATATTTATAATACATAAGATGCACGCAAAAGTAAAACTAATGTATTTTATTAAGTTGAAAAGTAAAACTTGTAACATCTCATAACTTAAAACCATGGTTATGATTAAGAGAAGAAGAAAATAGTATAAAAAATAAGAAACAGTAAGACAAAGCTTACTATTTCTTAATGTACGTTGATATATAGCTTTTTGAGGTGGTACTATTGACAATACTCTAATTATAATTAAATCATTTAAGTATATATAAGGTGCTAATTAGAGTAAACAATGTATTTTTATTATATTCCCAATGAACAGTTGTTATTTATTAATAGATATATTATAATAAAACAAAAAATAAAAGTAAAACTAGGGTGACTTATTATATACATAAGAAATTATTATGTATTATACAGGAAATATGAAAGATAGATCATTAATCGTTGGTTGAAAATCATATTATATATAATAATATGTGTAAATATAAATTAAATTTAAAAGCAGATGGGGAGAATATATGGACAGCAGAAAGTATGAAGTATTAATTAGAGTAATTGATCTTGGAAACATTACAAAAGCGGGAGAAGAGTTAGGATACACCCAAGCAGGAGTGAGTTATATAATCAAAGAACTTGAAGCAGAATTTGGATTTCCTTTATTAATAAGGACTAAAAAGGGGGTCCTTCCTACAACAGAAGCGAGAATACTTTTACCTAAAATGAAAGATATTGTGTTAAGTAATGAAAGATTTATGCAGGAGGTTTCAAATATTAACGGAGTAGTTGAAGGACAATTGAACATAGGAACATTTCCAAGCACAGCAACTTGTATGCTTCCGAATATTATTAAGAAGTTTCAGATGAGATATCCTTCAATAAAAGTAAATATGCATAGGGAAGGAGCTATTGCCAATATTGAAGCTATGTTAGAGGACAATGAATTAGATATGGCTTTTTTGAGTTATCAGAAGCATTATGATTATGATTGGATATCGTTGAAAGAAGATAGACTTATTTGTGTTATGCCTATGAATTATCCCGATATTGAGGAAGAGTGGTTTCCACTAAGAAGATTAGAAGAGGAACCATTTGTTATGCCTCAACTTGGATTTGATTATGATATAAACAATTTTTTGGAAAAAATAGATATACATCCCAATATAGCCTTTGAAGCAGATGATGATTTTGTAATTCTGGCAATGGTGGAAAGTGGTCTTGGTATTTCTATTTTGCCAGAGTTGATATTGGATATTAATCCCTACAAGGTAAAAACTAAGAAGATTGAAACTAACCCAACGAGACTGCTTGGAGTTGCAATTCCATCTATTAGAAAATTATCTCCGGCAGGAAGAAAATTTGTTGAATGTTTGGATGAGGAAAAAGAAATTTAAATAATGTAATCATATTATTTTTTATGTCAAATGTGGTTTTTTGATAGAAAAAGAGGTATACTGATAGTAATCTTTAAAAAATTTACAATTATTTATAATAATGTTGAGAATGAAATTTATACTGAAAATAGTCAGGTGGACACAAAATGAGTAAAACAAATAAAAGATATGTTTTTGGGCCTGTTCCTTCAAGAAGGCTTGGAAGGTCATTGGGAATAAGCCCAATACCGGAAAAAACATGCAACTATAGTTGCACATATTGTCAGCTTGGAAGAACCGATAAATTGACTAATGAAAGAAAAATGTTTTTTCCTGTAGAGGACATAATTGAAGAATTTAAAGGTTACGATCTTCAAACTGCCAAAGTAGATATTATTACTATAGTGGGAGAAGGGGAACCAACACTTTATTTGGGGTTGGGAGAACTATTGAAGGAGCTCAAAAAATTGACTAATATTCCGGTTGCTGTTATTACTAATGGTGCACTTTTATACGATATACAGGTAAGAAAAGAACTATCTTATGCCGATATAGTTTTACCCTCAATGGATTCTTTTGATGGTGATTCTTTTAAGAAAATTGACAGGCCTCACGGAAAGTTAGATTATGATAAGGTCTTTCAAGGACTTGTTACTTTTTCACAAGAGTTTGAAGGACAAATTTGGGTAGAGATAATGCTTATTGATGGAGTCAATACTGAAGAAAAGGCATTGCAAGCTTTCAATAAACAGTTAAAGCAGGTTCGCCACGATAGAGTGTATATAAATACTCCAGTAAGACCACCGGCAGAGAGTGATGTTAAGGTTGCCAATTCTCAGAGTATTGCAAGAGCAGTAGAACTTCTTGGAGCAATTTCAATAGATATGCTTGCAGCAGGAGATTTTTATAGTGATGTTGAAGATGATCTTGAGGCGGTAATAAGTATAGCCAGTAGACATCCCATGAATCAATTTGAGGTGGGTAGCTTTTTGGATTCAAGAATGGTTGAAAATAAAGAGCAGATTATAGAAAAGTTGAAGGAAGATTCAAGGATAAGAGTACTTGATTATAAGGGCATTCTTACATTTAGAGCAAGAAAAGGCTAATGCTTTTAGTTTACTAAAAACATTTTAAAAATTAAACATTTACAGCAAAAATGAAAAAATAACAAACTGTAAATAAACGCAAGAAGGAGAACAACAAAATAGATGGAAGCAAATGTGAAAAAAGTAGCTGCAATTCATGATATGTCAGGTTTTGGCAGATCATCTTTAACAAATATCATACCAACACTTTCTACTATGGGAATACAGGTCTGCCCTGTACCAACAGCCATATTGTCAACTCACTCAGGTGGTTACGATGATTATACTTTTCATGATCTTACGGATATAATGCTTGACTATACTGCCCATTGGAAGAAGCTAAAGTTATCCTTTGACTGCATATATTCTGGATTTCTAGGATCTCCAAGGCAGATAGACATAGTTACTCATATAATAGATGATTTTAGGACAGAGGATAATCTTGTAGTGGTGGATCCTGTGATGGGCGACAATGGTGAATTGTACAATTCCATTCCCAAGGATATGATTCCACAAATGCGAAAACTTATTACCAAATCTGACATCATAGTTCCTAATTTTACAGAAGCCAAATTACTTCTTGGCAAAAAAGATAAAGCTTTTTATTCAAGAGAAGAAGTAAAAGAATGGATGCTTACATTGTCAGACATGGGCCCCAAAACGGTAATTGTTACCAGTGTTCCCGATGTTTCAAGCAAAGATGTATTGAATGTTGTTTCTTATGAAAAAGAAAGCGGGGTATTCTGGAAGGTACCCACAAAGCATCTGCCTTGTGACTATCCAGGTACAGGAGATATTTTTGCAAGTGTTATGATTGGTGCCTTACTTCATGGGGAAAATCTGCCAGTGTCTATGGATAAGGCAGTACAGTTTGTTGCTCAGTGCATACAGGCAAGCAGGGGATATGAATATCCAAACCGATATGGAGTGCTATTGGAAAAAGAATTGCCATTGTTAAGAGATGCCACATTAATAGGGGGCTATGAAGAGTTTTAGTTTTTTACAGAATAAAAACACAACTGGTTAAAGATTTCAGTTTTTAAAAGGAAGGACGGTGAATATATGCCATTAATAATATTGGGTGTTATAGTCATAATCTGTCTTAGTGTTTATGTACTTCTAACTGAACACAGAGAGTGGTTTGTAAGGGAAAAAAAGAAATCAAACGATCCTTTCAATGTGATATACCTACCAGAGGATTTAGAGGAAGAAAAGAAAAGAAGGAGGCATAAGTAAGGTAAAACGTAATTTAGATTTAAAAACTGGTTAATTTAGAGTTGTTTTTACAAAAAAAATCAAAAATTGCTTGATATTGTTTAGATTGATATGCAAAAATTGCTTGACATTGTTTAGATTGATATGCAATAATCTCATCTTTGACACTTGGATAAAAGAAAAAGCTTGTAATTCATTGGTAAT
>CAZWCK010000018.1:0-15971 GCA_964632625.1 uncultured Oscillospiraceae bacterium | reverse complement strand
CAGTTAAAAAGAGTGAGCATGGTACTTATTTGACCATAGAGCCGCAAGTTGTTCAGGCAATAGTCGAATCTGTTGCAGGACAGATGGAAAGACTCAAGGATATTTTGCAGACACCAATTATTTTGACTTCTCCTATTGTTAGAATATATTTCAAGAGGTTGATAGATCAATTTCAACCAAATGTGGTAGTCATTTCTTTTAGTGAAATTGATTCAAACATTCAAATTCAAGCACTTGGTGCGATTCAAATTGAGGAATGATAAACAGTTTGCCTTGCAAAAGAAGGTTGCAAAGTTGTAGAAGGAAAGGTAGAATATGGAGACCGCATACGATACAGATACATATAAATACATAAAACAGTGGGAACCATACTTGAAAGCAAAGAGTATTGAGACCAGAAATGATATTGTTCTGGAGTATATTGACTTGGTAAAGAAGATAGTTCTGAGATTTCGAGGCAGTTATAATAATTTCGCAGGTCTTGATGATATGGTCAATCAGGGAATAATTGCTTTAATTGATGCTGTTGAGAAATTTGATCCTTATATGGGTAATAAGTTTGAGACCTTTGCCACTTTGAAAGTGCGGGGAGCAATTATAGACTTCATGAGGAAGCAGGACTGGATACCCAGAAATCAGAGAAATTTAGTTAAGGAACTCGATGAGGTGTATTCAGAACTATATGCTAAGCAAAATGCTGAGCCTACGCAGGAAGAAATAGCAGAGAAAATGGGAATTAATATTGTTCAATTGAATAAAATTATGGAACAAAGACAAAATTCAATGATACTTTCTTACGAAGAAATGATTAATGAGAAGATGTTGATAGCGATGCCACTTGAGAAAGATTCTAACCATGAAGGAAGTCCGGAGAATGCTTTGCTTTTTTCGGAAATGAAAGAAAAATTAGCAGGTGCAGTTGACCAGCTTAGTGAAAAAGAAAGGCTGGTTGTGTCACTTTATTATTACGAAAATTTAAAACTCAAAGAAATAGCAAGAGTGTTAGGTATTACTGAGTCAAGAGTTTCGCAGATACATTCTTCCTGTATAATGAAATTAAAAAATAAGCTTAGCAGTTACTGATGAATTAAGGAGATAAAATATAATGATAAGAGGATTTTATTCAGCGGCTTCAGGAGCCCTTACACAACAGAAGAACATAAATGTTATTTCCAATAATATCGCAAACTCTACAACTACAGGGTTTAAGAGTCAGACTACAATTACTTCATCTTTTTATGACCATGTGGTTTCTAGGATTAGTGAACAAAATGAGGGACAAAGACGACAAGAAATAGGACCTGGTACCTTTATGACGGTAGCACTGGATGAGTATACAAATTTTAAACAGGGAATTATACAAGAAACAGGAATAAGCACAAATATGGCAGTAAACGGTCAGGGTTTTTTCATGATTGAAAATGAAAAGTATGGGGAGATACTGACAAGAAATGGGGCTTTTTCTCTGGATGACGAAGGCTATTTGAAACTGGAAGGCATGGGAAAAGTTCTGAATGATGGAGGACAGCCAATATCTATTGAAGGTAGTAATTTTTCCATAACTGAGAAAGGTGAAATACTTGATTCAGAAGGTGAAACCTTAGATAAAGTAGGAATTGCATTGCCTGGAGAGGGCGAGAAGCTAACGAAGATAGGAGAGGATTGTTTTTATAATGAAAATGGGTATTCTCAAGCAGAAGAAGGAACCTATCAGGTAGTTGGTGCTGCACTTGAGAAATCAAACACAAGTATTGCAGATGAATTAACCAAACTGATGGCAGGACAAAGAACTTTTCAATCATGTACTCAGGTCGTTAAAATGTATGATAAATTGAATGAACAGACTGTTCAAATTGGTAAAATTGGATAATAGTATACAAGGTAATATGGGGGACATAAAATGATAAGAGGATTTTATTCGGCAACATCTGGGCTGATAAGTCAACAGACACATTTAGACACAATTGCAAATAATATGGCAAATGCGGGAACCAATGGGTACAAACCGCAACAAACTTCTTTTGCTACGTTGTTATATGAAAATGTAAATGCTCCTTTGGCACAAATTCAAACAGGGCATGGCACAAGAGTATTGCAAAACACAACTAACTTTGCACAAGGAGAAATGAGGAGTACTGAAAGGAATTTGGATTTTGCGATTTTAGGAAATGGTTTTTTTGCCTTGGAAGAGGGAGAAACAGGTAACCTTTCTTATACAAGAGATGGAAATTTTCAGTATAAGGTAGAAGGCGATATGCGGTATTTAGTCAACGCTACAGGTCAATATGTACTTGATGGTGATGGCACCAGAATAGAAATAGAGAAGGGCAAAGATGCAAATGCAGCGCAATTGGGAGTATATGAAGTTCCGAATTCTTATGGACTAGAGCATTTAGGCGGGAACAGGTATGCTGTAACTACTACTTCGGGTGAGGCAGAAGGTGTGGAAAATCCAAATATAAAACAAGGTTATTTAGAGGCTTCAAAGGTTGATGTGGCTAAAGAGATGGTTAAGATGATAGAAGCTTCAAAGGCTTTTGCATTGAACTCAAAAGTTGTAACTACTGCTGATGAATTAGAACAAATTACAAATCAGCTAAGATAGTTAGGAGTAAATTATGGATAATAACAAAACAATGGAAGTAAATAAACAGCCTAATGAGAATATTACTAAGGTGCAAGAAAATCAAGAAGGAGCTTTTGCTGAAGTTGAGAAGGTTGAGGAAGTAGCCCAACATACCTTAGTTGTTGAAACAGAGCCTTCCGGAATGGTAGGATATATAAAGTTTGTAAAGGGAAGTGAAACTGCAGACAATATAACAAAAGAGCAGGTGCTTTCGGAGCTTAAAGCAAACAATATTGTTTATGGAATTAAAGAAACTTCAATAGAGAAGCTTTGTGGAAGACCTATTTATTCAATTAGGATTGAAGTTGCAAGGGGCGATGAAGCTGTTAATGGCCAAGATGGGCTTATTGATTTTTTTGTTGTTAAAGATTCTGAATATGCTCCGGATATTCCGGAGGAGGGACATATTAATTACAAAGACCTAAACTATTTTCAGACGGTTAAGTCAGGGCAGATGCTTTGTGCCATCACAAAGGAAACAGAAGGAACTAACGGCAAAAATATAATGGGTCAGGAAATATGTGCAAAAGCAGGAAAGCCTATATTTTCTCCACAAGGCAAAAATACATCGTATAATGAAGATGAAACTATTCTTTTTGCAGATTGTGATGGATTAGTTAAGTTTAATGGAAAAACCATAGAAATAAATGATACGCTTAGAATAAAGGGTGATGTGGATATTACCACAGGTCACATTGATTTTGTGGGTGACGTTGTAATTGAAGGGGATGTAAGTGAAGGCTTCAATGTTACAGCAGGGGGGAATATCATTGTAAAGGGTGTTGTCGAAGGTGCAAAAATTGCAGCAGGAGGAAACGTTCAGATTGGAAATGGTATAAATGGCGGTGACATGAATACAGAGGTTACAGTTGGAGGAAATCTGCGTTGTAAATATATAGAAACGGCAAAAATTTATGTGGAAGGAAATATCATTTCAGATTATATTATTGATAGTGACGTTACTTGCATGACAAATATTAACCTTACTACAGGAAGGGCTGCTTTGATAGGTGGGAAAACAAAGGTAAAAGGTGAAGTAGTTGCAAAATATTTTGGTAGTCAGAGAGAAAAATTAACTCAAATTGATATTATTGGCATAAACACTTTGGATTCAGATAATCTTGTTGCATTGAAAAATGAAAGAGATGAAATAACAAACAATCTTCAAACTATGAAGCAGACAGTAAGAAGGGTTAGGGCAGCCCTTGTTGGTGAAGAAAATTCAATGAAAAATGAGATGGAAATAATAGCTAATCAGATAAAATTGCTTGAGGAAAGGCTGGAAGTAGTTACAACTGAGATATCCACTATTCAAGCAAATTGGACAGTTGATTTTGTGGGAGCAGTGGTTTGTAAGGCAAAAATGTTTAGGGGCGTTAGGATTTCTTTTGAAGAGGTTAAGTTTAGGTTTATAGAGGATAGTTTAGATTTCTGCAAAATATATTGGTGCGATGGACAAGTGCTTAAGGGGACCTTGTAGTTTAATTAGGTAACGGAGAATTTTGTAGTTGGAGGCAAGAAATTATGGCGGAAAAGAGGTGTTGACTTGAATCAGGAGGTAGTGGCAGATTATTTGAAAATAGAGATAGTGGATGACAAAGATAATATTTTAGTTACGTCTCAGGATATTAGATTTGATGAGAATAGAATGATTATCTTTGGAAAAAATCTGGATTATATCGATCATGAAATACTAGTAACCATAAATGGATATACCGAAGATGGAATTACCGTAATGGAAGGAATCGTAAAGCTATCCACAAATTTGCAAGTTAATATTGAAGGACTTAATATAAAAGAAAATTTAGAGAGAAGAGAATCGGTAAAATCAAAAGCAACAATATATACAAATGTTACGAAAGTAGTTAGTACAGGTAAAAATAAACAAGTATTGAATTTTGCAAGTCCAATAAAAACTATTGATATCAGTATGGGCGGGTTGTGTTTTGTGTCTAGGACACCTTTTTTTCTAAATCAGATTGTATATGTAGATCTAAATGAAGTTTTTCAGGGAATGGTACTTCCTGCTAAAATATTAAGGAAAAACCGAGTTAGGGATGGTGAATATAGGTTTAAATATGGGTGCCAATTTCAGACAATTATGAGCAATCAAGAAAGGGCATTATGTGAATATGCATTTAAGATGCAGATAATTAATAAGCAGAAAAAAGAGGGAGAATTATAAAAATGGCAAAAATTATTGCAATTACAAATCAAAAGGGCGGAGTAGGAAAAACTTCTACAGCTAGTGCTACAGTAAGTTGTTTGCAGGAAAAAGGCTTTAAGGTTTTAGCAATCGATTTAGACCCTCAGGGAAATTTAGGATTTTGTCTTGGGGCAGAAATTGAAAATAGCCCAACTGTTTATGAGCTTATGAAGGGTACGGCTGCCATAGATGATGTAATTCAGCGAAATAATGGAACAGATATTATTCCGGCAAACATTCTGCTCAGTGGGGCAGAACTTGAATTTAACAGTATAGGAAGAGAGTTTTTATTAAAAAAGGGAATTTCAAATATTGTTAACAGATATGACTACATTATTGTAGATACACCTCCTGCATTGAATATTTTGACAGTAAATGCGTATACTGCTACGGACTATTTGATTATCCCTATGGTTCCTGAAATTTTAAGCTTACTGGGAATTTCTCAGTTAACAGAGACCATTGAACTTGTAAAGGGTGTATATAATCCTCAAATTGAGGTTTTGGGAATACTGTTGAATAAATATGATGCAAGACGTACTTTGACAAGAGATGTTGAAGAGATGGCGCAGATGGTTGCAAAA
Organism: uncultured Oscillospiraceae bacterium; assembly: GCA_964632625.1. GTDB lineage: Bacteria > Bacillota > Clostridia > Peptostreptococcales > Anaerovoracaceae > CAZWCK01. The sequence continues at coordinate 10,555 of CAZWCK010000018.1, read as the reverse complement.
GAGTTAAAGACAAAGGTTTTCAACACAAAAATAAGGTCTTCAGTTTCAATAGCTGAAGCACCGGCACATGGAGAGAGTGTATTTAAATATTCTCCGAGGGCAAATTCGACAAAAGACTATAGAGCTTTTATAAAAGAGTTAATTTCTCAGAAAGGGATGGGGGTTAATGGCAAATAGAAAAAGTAACAAGACAGAGCATGTATTGAAATTGATTACAAAGAACCAAGAACAAGAAGGTGAATATGTTTCTGCGGAAGATGAAGTTGCGCAGGCACAGGTAGGAGAAACTGAAGAAATTGAGTTTGGGATTCAAGAAGAAAAAGCATCGCAGGAAAATATAGTTCCTGAGGTGACGCAGGTCAATGTGGTTTCTGAGGTTGCACAGGTCAATGTGATTTCTGACGTTGTACAAATCGAACAAACTGAAAAAATTACTAAAGAAGAACCTTCAACAAAATTGATTAACCTGGCCGAGGTTTTGGCTTTGGAGATGATTGATGAAATTCTGGATAAAATGAAGATATGCAAATGTAAATCTTGCAAGAATGATATTTTAGCGCTGGCGTTAAATACTTTGCCGCATTTATATGTTACTACAGATTCAGGGAAACAATATGTGAAGCTTAATAATTATAAATCACATTATGAAACGGATGTAGTTGCAGCAATTACCAGAGCATGTGTAAAAGTAAAAGCAAAACCCAGACATCCGATTTATTGAAATGAGGTGTTAAATTGTTAAATGACTATGATGAATTAAATGAAATGCAATTGGATGTATTAAAAGAAATTGGCAATATTGGTGCAGGAAATGCAGCAACGACCTTAGCTACTATTTTAAATGACAAGGTTGACATAACAGTGCCAACGATAAAAATAGTTGGCTTTGATGAAACCATGGAAATATTAGGAGGACATGAGAAGCTGGCTATAGGTGTGCTGATTGATTTTTGTGGAGATGAAAACATAAGAGGAATGATGATGTTTTTAATTGACTACGAAGATGCCAAAAGCATAACAAATATTCTTATGCAAAATGATGATACAGATGAATTAACAGAAATCAAATTATCCGCTATTGAGGAGATAGGCAATATTATGAGTGCTTCATATATTAATTGTATTTCTGTTATGACAGGGCTTAAAATAAATATGTCTATTCCAAGTCTGGCAATTGATATGATAGGGGCTTTGGTTGAGGTTCCTGTAATAGAATTTGGAAGTATTGGAGATAAGGTTTTATTTATAGAAGAGAAATTTGTTGGAGAACAGAATAATTTGTCAAGCAACATGATTCTATTTGCGGAAATGGACACACTAAAAATAGTTATGAATAGATTGGGACTGGAAATATGAGTGAAAAATTTGTAGTTGGGATTTCAGATTACAAGGTTGTAAAAAATGAAGGCATATTAGTAACTTACGCGTTGGGATCTTGTGTTGGTATTTGCATTTATGATTCAAGGAGCAAAGTCGGGGGACTGTCACATATTATGCTTCCGGATAGCAAGATGTTTGCGGGTACGCAGATAAACAGGATGAAGTTTGCTGACACGGCTATTGTGGACATGTTGGAAGAAATGAAAAAAATGGGAGCAGTAGAAAGGAACTGCGTGGCAAAGATTGCGGGAGGAGCTCAGATGTTTAGAACATCTGCAAACAGTAATTTGGGTAATATAGGGGAAAGAAATGTGGGAAGCGTTAAAAACGTGCTTGGAGAGTTGAGAATTCCCATTGTTGTAGAGGATATAGGGAAAAATTATGGGAGGACTTTATTCTTTGATGTCTCGAATTGGTCTGTTAAGGTCCAGTCACTAAATAGAATAGTGCAGGAATTATAGATAAGAATAAATTGTTTTTTTTGAAAGGAGAATAAGATGAAAGAATTAAATTTTAGCAGTGTGAAACACGAAGATACTCAACATGGTAGATTTTTAACATTTACAATTGAGGAACAAATTTTTGGAATTGAGATTAGATATGTTACCGAGATAATTGGAATGCAGACAATTACAAAGGTTCCCGAAGTACCAGAATATGTGAAAGGTATAATCAATTTAAGAGGGCAAATCATTCCTGTTATTGATGTAAGGTTGAAGTTCGCAAAAGAAGCTATGGAATATAATGAGCGAACTTGTATAATTGTGGTTGATATTAATCAGCTTTCAGTAGGTTTGATTGTAGATAGCGTGGATGAAGTCCTAAAGATTGAAGATGAGGAAATAGCTACTCCACCTGCAAATAAAACAGGTTTTGAGAACAAATACATAAAGGGTATTGGAAAAGTAAATGACAGTGTTCAGTTGTTGCTTGATTGTGAAAAATTATTGAAAACTGATGAACTAGAAACAATAGAAAATATTAAATAGCAAAAAAGATTAAACATATAAAAGAAGGTTACTAATTTTATGATTAGCTTTATAAAAGCGTAGAGAATGGATTAGGAGTATCACATGGACAACAACAAATATATTGATCAAGAACAAGATAATGTTGAGGTTATGACAGAAAATCAACAGGTAGTGTAAAGACTATAGACTTAGAAACTATTATTATTTGAAAGGTAAATTATGATGGAAGACAACGGATTAACTATGGGCAGCAGGATTTGGAGAGACTTCTCTCGTATTGTATTTAGTTTTGCAGTAGTAATGATTGCAGTAATTATAGCAATCTATGTTTTGTGCGAACATACAAAGGGAATGTATGTGGTAATTGTAGGAATAATACTTGCAATAGTGGTATTTATATTTGCAAGTATGAAAGTTAGTAAAAAACTGACAGAAGACTTGACAAGACCAATAAAAGAATTACAAGAGGTAAGTATAGCCCTTGCAAATGGAGATATAAGCAAACGCGCTACATACTCAGGGCGTGATGAAATAGGAGAACTCTCATCCGCTGTAAATAACATTATAGATACTATGGAAGCCCTGATATGTGAGGGAAAGGCTGTTGAGCAGGCCTTTGTAAACGGGAAGCTCTCTTATAGAGGAAACTCTGCAATATTTAAAGGTGTCTATAGTGAATTGGTGGAAGGATTTAACAATTGTTTGTATGCCCTTGTTACTCCATTAGGGGTTTGTGCAGAGTGCTTAGATCAACTTAGCAACGGTAACATTCCAGACAAGTTGGAGGATGATTTTAAGGGTGATTTTGCACAAATTATTAATAGTATGAACAGAGCGATTGATGCTATTAATTCTTTAGCTCAGGGAACAAACCTTCTTGTTGAAGCAGCTACATATGGAAGACTTAGAGAAAGAGCAGATGTGGCAAATTACCAAGGTATGTATGCAACTATCATAGGAGGAATAAATAAAATAAGTTCAATTTTGGTTGGTCATATAGATAATATACCTACGCCCGTAATGCTTATAGGGAGAAGCTTTACTGTAAACTTTATGAACAAGGCTGGAGAAAAGCTTATGGGCAAATCTGCTGAGGAAATCGAAGGCACGAAATGCTATGAAAATACTCGATCAAGTGCTTGCAGGACAAGAGAATGTGTTTGTACTCAGGCAATGAAAAATAATATTTCCGCGACTGGAAATGCTTCTTCTAATCAACAGGGGAAGGAAATACATATTATGCATACGGGAATACCTATTAATGATAATGATGGTAAGGTTATAGGTGCCTTAGAACTTATGGTTGACGAAACCGATATTGTGAACAGTATAAAACGAGCAGATGAGTCAATTAGATTAGAAAATAAATATGCAGATTATCAGAACATTGAGGTAGCTAAACTGATTAAGAATTTGGAAGCTTTTTCAAAAGGAGATTTGGATATAGACACATCTATTGCGGAGCCTGATGAAGAAACAGCATCAATTGCAGATGATTTTAGAAGCATTAACAATTATGTTGAAAAGTGCGTTGTTGCGGTGAACCAAATGATTGATGATGCCGTAGAATTGACTGAAGCGGCTGTAAAAGGAAAATTGGGATTCAGAGCAGAGCTTTCCAAGCATGAGGGAGCATATAAACAGGTAATGCAGGGGTTCAACGATACACTGGATGCTATTATAAAGCCGATTAAGGAAACCAAAGAAGTTTTGGCGCACTTGTCAAGCGGCGATTTATCGGTTACAATGGAAGGCGATTATGAAGGAGAATACACCCAGATAAAAGACGGACTAAATGAGATGAGCATTAATTTGAGAAATTATGTTCAGGAAATTGCTGAAGTTCTTTCAGGCATAGGGCAAGGTGATTTGAATCAAAAAGTTACTAGCCATTACCAAGGTGATTTTTCAAAGATAAAAGAAGCATTAAATCATATATTACTTACATTAAGCAGCACTTTAGGAAAAATAAATCAAGCAGCAGAACAAGTAACTGTTGGTTCAAAGCAGGTTTCCGATGGAAGCCAAAATCTTTCGCAAGGATCAACAGAACAGGCAGGTTCAATTCAGGAATTAAATGCATCTGTTGAAGAGATTGCTTCTCAGACAAAGGAAAATGCCATAAATGCAAATGAGGCAAGCAATTTGGCGGGAGAAACTAAACAAAGTGCTATAGTTGGTAATGCGCAGATGAAACAGATGCTTGAATCAATGAGTCAGATAAATGAATCTTCTGTAAATATTTCAAAAATAATTAAGGTAATAGATGATATTGCATTCCAAACCAATATCCTTGCTTTGAATGCCGCCGTAGAAGCAGCCAGGGCAGGAGAACACGGGAAGGGATTTGCTGTTGTAGCAGAAGAGGTTAGGAATTTAGCAGCCAGAAGTGCTGAAGCTGCAAAGAATACTACCGTTTTGATTGAGGGTTCAAAGAGTAGAGTAGAAGAGGGAACTGAGATTGCAAACAAAACTGCTTCTGCATTAAATCAGATTGTAATGGAGATTGAGAAGGTTGATGAACTGGTGTCAAAAATTGCAGTAGCTTCAAATTCTCAGGCAACTGGAATTGCAGAAATAAATAAGGGTCTTGATCAAGTCGGTTTAGTTGTACAGAGCAATTCCGCAACGGCAGAGGAAAGTGCTGCAGCTAGTCAAGAATTATACGGACAGGCGGAACTTTTAAAGCAAATGGTATCAGCATTTAGTCTTAATTCAGATTGGGAGTAATTTTAATTATCTGGCATCACAAGTATTTGGCATAGTTGGAGGGTGAATATTATGGCAATTAAAAAGAAAATTAGAGTATTGATTGTAGACGATTCATTACTGTTTAGAGAAACCCTTACAAGGGAGATTAGCAAAGATTTAGGTATAGAAGTCGTTGGCACTGCCATTGACCCTTATATGGCCAGAGATAAAATTTTGGAGTTGAGGCCAGATGTAATTACATTGGACATTGAAATGCCAAAGATGGATGGCATAGCATTTTTAAAAAAATTGATGCCTCAATATCCAATACCAGTAGTTGTAATTAGTTCTAGCGGAGAGAGTGTTTTGAATGCTTTGGATGCAGGTGCTGTGGACTTTGTGAAGAAGCCTGATTTCAGCCAAAAAAACGCCTTAACATCTTTTATTAATGAAATTATCATAAAAATAAAAATTGCATCAACCGCTAGAGTTGGTGAAATGAAGAAACACTATGATGTTGATAAAGTTATTTCAAAGAGTGGAGGGGATGTTTCAAATAATATTATTGCAATTGGTGCATCAACAGGTGGAACGGAAGCTGTTCTCAGTGTAATTAAAAATCTGCCAAGGGATATGCCGGGAATTGTAATTGTTCAGCATATGCCACCGGGATTCACTAAGATGTATGCGGAAAGACTTAATAATACCTGTGTGTTAGAGGTTAAGGAAGCAGAAAACAGAGACAGGGTAAAACCTGGGAGAGTATTGTTGGCTGCAGGGGACAGGCAAATGGAACTGGCAAAAGACGCACAAGGGTATTATGTTAAATGTTACGAGGGCGAAAAAGTCAGCGGACATTGTCCTTCTGTAGATGTTATTTTTGATTCTGTTGCCCGTATTGCAGGGGAAAAAGCCATTGGAGTAATTCTGACAGGAATGGGTGCTGATGGGGCTAAAGGTCTGCTAAAAATGCGTCAAAGTGGTGCATATACAATAGGGCAGGATGAAAAAACCTGTGTTGTATATGGAATGCCGGCTGTGGCATATAACATAGGTGGAGTTGTTAAACAATTGCCACTTGAAAAAATCCCACAGGAAATCTGCAATCATTTGTTACTTTAATTATCTGTATACTAGATGAATGTGAAAAAATAAAAAGCCAATTCCACGTTTATGATTGTTCTGTCATAGGTGGTATGGGCTTTTTTGATTGCGTATTTATATTTTTTTCACTTATATTTATTCCTTTATAAAATCGAGAAAATCATTAAAATCGTCAAAACCGCTTTGTATAAATTCGTAAAGTATGGGTTCTTTAAATTCATATTTAGCTATGGGAATAATAGAGTGAGAAATCAAACTATTTCTAAGATTTTTTTCTAATTCTAAAATATTTTGGATATTGTATGAAGCAATTATCAGTTGACCAAAATCAGTGATATAGTACAAACCATAAACATCCTCGTTTAATCTGTAAATACGATTATTTACATGGTCATTATTCTTATTGAAGGACAAAAATAATTTACCGTTTTCGTGAATTGTTACCATGGTGTTTATAGTAAGCGATGCAGCTTGTTTATCAAAGACTTCAGGCTCTATGAGAATATCATATAAAGTGATGAATTCAGGTCTTGAAAGCATCATAGCAGCCTCTGACTCACTAACTTTAAACTTCGAATGTTTTTCGTAAGAGGTTATCTTTCTTTGCTCTGTGGTCACCTCAGAAATAATTACGTAGTAAGAACCTTCTGCTTCAATCAATGATTCACACATATAAGAATAATTGTCTTTATTTGCATATCTATCTATGGTATTTTTGCAGAATGTTGCAGGAGGCATATCATCGTAGATATCCACTTTAAAATTTCCCAAGCATAAATAATTGGCGGCAGTAAAATCTTTGCCAAAACAGCGCATTAAAAAATAGTTTATTACATGATAATCAGAACAAATAGGTGTACAAATTTTGCCTATTAGTTCGCGTTTTTCCTGATTTGTCAAAAAAATTTCCTTTTTCAATAAGAATTCATATTCTTTTTCTTTTTGAGGAAAAGGTTGGGATAGTCGCTCATTAATTTTTGCATATTCTTGAATTAAATATATAGCTTCTTTTTCTGTTATATCGACTTTTTCGCCACCAAGACCTCCAATAAGAGCATTTTCAACCAATGTTATTTCTTCTATGTCATCACCAAAAAGACTTTGGTATGTCTCAAAACCAAACTCCTCGGAATCCAGATAAAAAAACTGGTGAAAATCATTTGGGATACATTTTTCTTTGAATTTCCAATGGATATGAAGACCGATTACACCCATCAACCTGGTGTCGGTAGTTGTTGCAGATACAAAGAATTTTTCTTGATCCAGTGAGGGGGATTCTAAACCACCTTTTATTACAGTAAATTTTTGTTTTGCCAAAGTTACACCTCATAATTAGTTAATTGAATACATAGAGTATACCCTATTTTTAAAATATAATAAAGACCTTATTTTTAAATAAGTGAAGGGATAGGATTTATCATTAAAATCAGATAAAACAGCAACAAAAAAACGAATAAAAGAAAATCTAAGCGCAAAAATTAATTGACAAAAACCTCGAATTCGTATAACATATAAGTACAATAAAACTGAATAGACCTTATCAAGAGTGGCAGAGGGAATAGGCCCTGTGAAGCCCGGCAACCTATATAATTATGTAAGGTGCTAAATCCTACAGTATTACTAGTGAAGTATATTCTGAGAGATGAGGGAAGATAACACCAATTCAACCTCTTTTTTTAGAAGAGGTTTATTTTATTTATTAGGCAAAAAGAATGATGGCTAGTGCAACTTTAATAGGTCACTTATTATTATATTCAGTTAAGTGCAATATTGTTGTTTAGTTTTGCAAATTGAAAGGAGCAAAAAATGAAAAAATTATTTACATCAGAATCAGTAACTGAAGGGCATCCTGATAAAATATGTGATCAGATTTCGGATGCAATTTTGGATGCTATTTTTGAACAAGATCCATATGGAAGAGTAGCAGCAGAAAGCTCAACAACTACAGGTTATGCTATGGTAATGGGAGAAATTAGTACAAAATGCTATATTGATATTCCAAAGATTGTTAGAGGAGTTATTTGTGACATTGGTTATACCAAGAGCGAATATGGCTTTGATGGTAATACTTGTGCAGTGCTTTTGGCAATTGATGAACAATCAGGAGATATAGCTATGGGTGTTGATAAGGCTTTGGAGTACAAAGAAGGAACTTTGAATGACGACATTGATACTATAGGAGCAGGCGACCAGGGTATTATGTTTGGTTTTGCTTGCGATGAAACGCCAGAACTTATGCCTATGCCTATTGCTTTGGCACATAAGCTTGCAATGCAGCTTACAAAGGTAAGAAAAGAAGGCAAGCTTACATATCTTAGACCTGATGGAAAAACTCAGGTAACAGTTGAGTATGATGGAGATAAAGTAAAAAGGGTTGATACCGTTTTGGTATCTACTCAACATGACCCTGATGTGACTCAGGAGCAGATCAAAAAAGACATTATAGAATATGTTATTAAGCCAATAGTACCTGCGCATCTATTGGACGAGGAAACCAAGTATTATGTAAATCCTACTGGAAGATTTGTAATAGGAGGTCCTAATGGAGACTCTGGGTTAACAGGAAGAAAGATTATTGTTGATACTTACGGTGGTTATGCAAGACATGGCGGCGGCGCATTCAGTGGAAAAGATCCTACAAAGGTTGACCGTTCTGCTACATATGCTGCTAGATATGTTGCAAAGAATATTGTGGCAGCAGGTTTGGCAAAGAAATGTGAAATTGAACTTGCTTATGCTATAGGAATTGCAAAACCAGTTTCCATTATGGTAGATACTTTTGGAACGGGAAAGGTTTCAGAGGAAAAATTAGTTGAATTAATAGAGAAACACTTTGATTTAAGACCAGCTGCTATCATTAGGGACTTGGATTTAAGAAGACCTATTTACAGACAGGTTGCGGCTTATGGCCATTTCGGAAGAACCGATATTGATATTCCATGGGAAAAAACAGACAAGGCTGAAGCGTTAAAAAAAGAAATTTAAAAATTTTACTTTACCGCGAAACATCGGGTTATTGATTAATCAATAATTCGATGTTTTTAATTTTGGACTAAAGTAAGTGATACAAAAAACGCACATTTTTTTATTTAATTTTATTGAAAGAGGGAAGCATTTAATATTTGTAATTTGTAAAATTTGTGATATTACACAAAAAAAATAAAAAAGCTTGCAATTAATTGTTAAATTTTATATAATACAGTATCAAAAGTAGGTTTTTCTAAGGAGTGCAATTAGAAGCTTGGCAAGGGGAGCATTCTGGCGAAATATTGCATATTCTGTAGTAATAGGCAATAGTTGGCTGAATATCCTATTGCTAAACAGGCAACATATACAAATAGAAATTTTTGGAGGAAAGAAATGGGACTCAAGGTGGCTAAATTTGGAGGTTCATCTGTTGCAGATGCAATCCAACTAACCAAAACAAAGCAAATAATTTTAGCAGATACGGAAAGAAAATATGTAGTAGTTTCAGCACCAGGCAAAAGATATGAAGGAGATAACAAGGTAACGGATTTGCTTTACCTATGCAAGACCCATATAGAACACAACCTGCCCTACGAACAAGTTTTTCAAGTCGTATGCGATAGATATATGGCAATGGAAATAAATCTGGGCGTAAAAGTGGATTTGCTTTCTTTATTTGATGAAATTAAACAGAATTTAATGGAGGGAGCTTCTGATGAATACATTGCAAGCAGAGGTGAATTTTTGAATGCCATTATAATTGCGGCTTTTCTTGGCTATGATTTTGTTGATACCAAGAATCTTATACGTTTTGATGATAAAGGCAAATTTCTCATGGAAGAAACAGATTCGGCGTTGAAGGAAGAACTGAGAAAACATGAAAAAGCAGTATTACCAGGGTTTTATGGATCATATCCAGATGGCAGCATAAGAACTTTTTCCAGAGGAGGCTCTGACATTACAGGAGCTTTAGTTGCAAGGGCGGTAAATGCTGATGTTTATGAAAACTGGACTGATGTATCTGGATTTTTAATGGCTGACCCTAGAATTGTGAAGGATCCCAAACCTATTAATTATATTTCATACAAGGAACTAAGGGAACTTTCGTACATGGGAGCCTCCGTGTTACATGAAGATGCAATTTATCCTGCAAGGCTTGCAAATATTCCAATAAATATACGAAACACAAATATTCCTGGGGATGCGGGCACGATTATAAATTCAGAGGCTTCCGTACACGAACATCGTGTAATTACAGGAATTGCAGGAAGCAAAGATTTTACAGTAATTGCTATTTACAAAAATATGATGAGTGCAGAACGTGGTTTTGTTAGAAAAATTCTGGGAATTCTTGAGGATCATGACATGACCTTTGAGCACATGCCAAGTGGTATAGATACAGTTTCTGTGTTAATGTCAAACAAGTACATGAATGGCAGATT
>CAZWCK010000017.1:0-16169 GCA_964632625.1 uncultured Oscillospiraceae bacterium | reverse complement strand
AGAAATTCATTTGACTTTTTGAAATATGAGGCTATAATGGGAAGGTAAGAAATTTAACACATATCACATATAAAGGAATGAAAGATAATGAAGAATTTTGAATGGAAAAGCTTTTGGAAAGCTTTTTTAATATTTTTGGTAATTTTTACACTGATAATGATACCAATAAACTTTGCTCTCAACAAACTTGGCGGAGTAAGGCTGTTTGCAGGAACCGAGAATATTATGAAGGATATGGACTATGTCATAAACCCCGACAGTCCGTTTTATCAAGAATTTACAGATAGTGAAAGAGTAAATATTCTGATGTTAGGAGTTAATGATGGCCTTACAGATACTATAATGCTAGGAAGCTATGACTTGAAGAATCAAAGAGTTGATGTAATTTCAGTGCCAAGAGACACATATTATTATAGGGAAGGTTACAAATCCCCAGCTGCGCACAAGATAAATGCCATCTTTGGCAAAAACGGAGCAGTTGGAACTGCAGAGGCAGTCAGCGAAGTATTGCTTGGAATACCTATAAATTATTATGTGGTCGTTAGTTATGATGCGGTGGAAAAAGTGGTAGAATCCATGGGAGGTGTACCGATGGATATCCCAAACATCAGCCACAAGGGAGGCATGTATTACAATGACCCTTATGATACACCGCCACTTAAAATTGCTATTCCGGAAGGGGAGCAGGTACTAGATGGCGAACATGCAGTTCAATATCTTAGGTTCAGAAAAGGATATCCGGAGGGGGACATCGGCAGAGTTAAGGCTCAGCAGACATTTATAAAAGCTGCGTTTAAGCAGGCCCTTGGAAAAGATTTGGTGGCTGTTGTAAAGACTACCTTGGAGAATGTGGAGTCTGATATTCCTCTTGGAATGTCAGTAAAATTGGCTACGAAAGGGTTGTCCTTGGATGCAGAAGATATGACTACCTATTTAGCACCAGGAGGTTCAGGAACCACAAATGGTGCTTCTTACTGGCGTGTTGACGAACAAGAGGTTGCAGAAATGATAGAACAAATTTACAATCCACCTGAAGAGGAAGAGACTACCGACGGTGGGGAGGAGGAATAATCCGTGAGGGATTGTTTGGTATAGAAAATGTCCATTTTGCTATTTTAAGTAAAGTGGACATTTTTTCCTTGGGGTTCCATGCGAAGAACTTGAATTGATTTATCACAATTTCGTACCTTTTCGTCTTTCCACGTATAAAAACATCGGCATTTTGCTGGGTTTTTGAAGGATTTGTTTAGTTTGAGCGGTATTTCCAGAGCAGTTATCATAATTTGCCTATTATTCAATCTGTCACGTATAAATTCATGGTCATTTTTATACGTGAGATAGTATTTAACATAAGAATTAGGATAATTTACTACTAAATAAACAAAAAAGGTGCTAGAAAATATCAAATATTAGATTTTCTAGGCAAAATTTATACGTGAGTACTCAATAGTTATTAGTTTTAGGATAAATGCCAAATATAACTTTCTTATTTTCTACTAGTTTTTGCGGGTTTTACAGGTTTTGCTTGGTTTGAAATTTCATGTACCAGTACCAACCCGGCGCCTATTGGCACATTGAATGAATATTAAAATCATTAAATATTAAATTTTTAGTTTATTTTTTGGCTTAAATAGTATAAAATATAAATTTAGAGAGATTGTTGAAAGGGAAGTTAAGCAATAATGGATAGAGAAGAAAAACTAGCAAGAAAAAAAGAAAGACTAATTGAAAAAGCACGTAAAGAACGTAGAAAAGAACAATCAGGGAATACACAAAAACCGTATATTACATTTTTAAAAACTTTTTTATTAACATTTATTATTTTTGTAATGTTAGGAGTGCCCGTATTTGGACTTTTTGGTAAGGTTGCGAATACGGAAATCTTTGGTGAAGATGTACCTGTACTGGAAGAAGAACTAAAGGTTCTGATTGACAAGGATAGCCCATTTTATGAGGCCTTTACGGGTAGCGACAGGGCTAATGTTCTATTATTAGGTTTAAATAAGGGAATGACGGATACTATAATGCTTGTTAGCTTTGATAGAAAGGTTAAACACGTTGACATTATTTCAATACCAAGAGATACTTATTATCACAGAGAAGGTTATAATGGTCTTGCGGAAAACAAGATAAATGCAGCTTACCGAAAGGACCCTGTCAATACGGCTAAAGCTGTTTCGGAAATACTTCTTGACATGCCCATAAACTATTACGCAGTAGTGGAATATGATGGAATTGAGAAAATTGTAGATTCCATGGGCGGTGTTCCTATGGATATACCAAACATAAAAAATTCAGGGGGGATGTACTACAATGATCCTTATGACAAACCGCCTCTCAAAATAGCTATTCCGGCAGGACAACAGCTTCTTGATGGTAAGCATGCAGTACAGTTCCTTAGATATAGGCATGGTTATCCGGAGGGAGATTTAGGAAGAGTAAAAGCACAGCAGCAATTTATGAAAAGTGCTTTTAAGCAGTGTCTAGGGTTTGACTTACCCAAAATTGCAAAGACTGTATTCCAAAATGTTGAATCTGATATTAAATTAGGGACGGCAGTTTCCTTGGCAACTAATGCAATGGGAATTGGACCGGATGATATAGAAACTTATATGATGCCGGGCTGGGCAGATCCGGAACCGCCATATTATGTTTACCCTGATGCACAGGATATTTCAAATGTGATTACTCAAATTTATTCAATTAAGCCCGAAACTACCAGTGATGCGGCAATCAGCGGTTCTGCAGTTACTGAATAACTTAAAAAATGTTTTATTTCAGCCCTTAGGGCAGTAGAAAATCTACAGGTGTTAGCATGCCTGCCAACAAATTGTTTTTCAGTTTGAGCAGGTATGCGCTCAAATAATCATTGCTTATCTAAATATTTCTAAGGTGATTTCATGTATTAAACAAAATGTTAATTAATAAAAAAGAAGGGTAAAAACGATATGAATGAGAATGTTCTTAGTTCAAAAAAAGTTGGAGAACTTAGAGAAATGGCAAAGAATATAGGCGTAGAAGGTTATCAGAAGATGAAAAAGCATCAGCTTGTTGAGGCATTACAGAATGGCGAAGCCGAGGTTGGAGGGGAGACAAAAACTCGGTCTGGAATTCCACCCAAAACACACGATGGAGATGAGCTTAAACCTAAGTCGAAATCAGATAACGGAGATGAGCCTAAACCTCAGCCAAAATCAGATAATGGGGATAAGCCTAAACCTCGGTCGAAATCAGATAATATAAATGAGTTTAAACCTAATCCCAATTCAGAAAACGAATCAAAACCAACAACAGAACGTAAAGTTATCCCACTAAAAGAAGACCGTCCTGAGGTCGAAGGAATACTGGAACTGGCAGAGGGAGGTTTCGGGTTTCTTAGATTCTCCAATTTTCTAACCAGTGACAAAGATATATATGTTTCCCCGTCTCAAATAAGGAGATTCAATCTCAAAACAGGCGATAAAATCAAGGGTATTTCAAGAAAACCTAATGAAGGAGAGCGCTTTGGAGCTCTATTATATGTGGTGGATGTCAACGGTGATGAGCCGGGAGTTGCCATAAAACGTCCTGATTTTGATGATCTTACTCCTATATTTCCATATCAAAGACTTACTCTTGAGGACACCGGTTCTCGCGATCTTGCAATGCGTTTGATTGACTTAGTGGCACCAATAGGTAAGGGGCAGAGAGGTCTTATAGTTGCACCTCCAAAGGCCGGTAAGACTGTATTACTTAAAAAAATTGCCAACACAATAGAGAAAAAATATCCGGAAGTGGAGATGATAGTCCTGCTTGTGGATGAAAGACCTGAAGAAGTTACCGATATGCAAAGGTCGCTTATTGGCGGCGAGGTGATATATTCTACCTTCGATGAACTTCCGCAGCATCATGTAAAAGTTGCAGAAATGGTTCTTGCAAGAGCTCAAAGATTGGTGGAACACGGCAAGGATGTTATAATACTTCTTGACAGTATTACAAGGCTTGCACGTGCTTACAATTTGGTGGTTCCGGCATCTGGGAGAACTCTTTCCGGAGGTCTTGATCCGGGAGCACTTCACAAACCAAAGAAATTTTTTGGAGCAGCGAGAAAAATGGAAGAGGGCGGAAGTATTACAATTCTTGCAACAGCTCTTGTGGAAACAGGCAGCCGTATGGATGACGTAATATTTGAAGAATTTAAGGGAACAGGAAATATGGAACTTCATCTTGACAGAAAATTATCAGAGAAGAGGATTTTCCCTGCACTTGATTTGAATAAATCGGGAACAAGGCGAGAAGATTTGCTTATGAATCAGGATGAACTTGCTGCAATTTGGACAATGCGAAGAGCCCTTTCAAATGGTAGCACTCAGGACGTTACAGAAACTATAATAGATAATTTGCAGCATACAAAGAACAATGCAAATTTCATACAGATTATAAAGAAAATTTTCCAATAAGATGTACCAGTACCAACCCGGCGCCTATTGGTACAATAAGATGTACCAGTACCAACCCGGCGCCTACTGGTACATGGTATAGCAAAAGAGAGGATTAGATTAAATGGATTTAAAAAAGATATTTTTGAAGGATGCCTGCCCCACTAAAATAGGTGGACAAGCAGTTTTAGAGGGGATAATGATGAAGGGGGAGGACAGAACTGCTGTGGTAGTAAGACTCCCGGATAACTCACTTACCATCAAAACTGAGCTTGCTCCAGCATCAAAAAAAGTAGCAAAAGTTCCTATTATAAGAGGCGTCGTTGCTTTTGTTTCTGCGCTTGTTCAAGGTACAAGGATTCTGATGCATTCAGCAGACGTTCTCGAAGCCTATGAAGGCCCGGTTTCGGAGGAATATGGTGGCACGGCTATAGAAGAATATGAAAAAGACAAATTAACACTGTGGTTGGAAAAAAAATTCGGGGAAAAAGGAGCTTGGAATGTAATGCTTTATGCATCTGTTGTTCTTGCCATAGTTTTTACAGTTGGGATTTTTATTGTTGCTCCAACGGCTGTTATTCACTTGTTCAGTGTTTTTACCACTAACGAAGTAGCGCTCAATTTGATGGAAGGAGTGCTAAGAATATTGCTTTTTGTGGCTTATATCTTTCTTATTTCCAAAATGAAGGACATAAAGAGAGTTTTTCAATATCATGGAGCAGAACATAAGACTATCCATTGTTTTGAAAATGGGTTGGAGCTGACTCCCGAGAATTGCAAACAGTTTTATACATTACATCCAAGGTGCGGAACCAGTTTCCTAATGTTTGTAATGGTCATAAGCTTAATTTTGTTTTCACTTTTGGGGTGGCCAAATTTGTTTTGGCGTATAACGTCAAGGCTGCTGCTTATTCCCGTAATAGCGGGGCTGTCCTATGAGCTGCTTAGGTGGGCAGGAAGAAGTGATAACTGGTTGGTAAAGTTTCTTAGTATGCCGGGATTATATTTACAAAAGCTAACAACAAATGAACCTGATAAAGGGCAGCTGGAGGTTGCTATTGCTGCCATGAAGGCGGTAATGGTACCTAAAGATACACCAGCTTATGAAGGTCCATGTGATTTGAACGGCAAACTGATTGAAAAGGAAGAATCAGATAATTAAAAAAAGGGATATTCAAAGAAGACAAGTGCGAAAAAACTTTCATAAAGACGGAGGCAAAATATGACAATGGTGGTAAAGGACATAATAAGTATTGGAGAAAGAAGGTTAGAGGATGCAGGGGTATTGAATCCAAAAGTGGATGCGGAGCAGCTTTTTTGTTATATGAGAAAAATTGATAAAAAAGGCCTTTTCATGGAATGGCCAAGCATTTTGGAAGAAGAGCTTGTGGAAAAATATTTTAACCTACTGGATCTTCGTGCTTCTAGGATGCCCCTTCAGTACATAACAGGCACTCAGGAATTCATGGGTAGTGTCTTTAGAGTAAACCAGGAAGTATTGATTCCAAGGCAGGAAACAGAAATACTGGTAACAAAAGCTGTTGAAATTATTAATAAGAAGAAATCGTGGAAAGTTTTAGACGTTTGCACGGGCAGTGGAGCTATTGGTATAAGCATTGCAAAGCTTTGCAAAAAGGCTACGGTAATAGCCTCTGACATGAGTGAAAGAGCCTTGGAAGTGGCAAAATTCAACGCAGCAGCGATTGGAGTTACTAAAAAGGTCAGCTTTGTGCAGGGCGATATGTTTGAACCCTTCGTGAAAAAATTTGGGAATATTAAATTTGATATGATAATTTCTAATCCACCATATATTAGGTCCTCTCTAATACCTACACTTGAAGAGGAAGTAAAGGATTTTGAACCTTTGATGGCACTTGATGGCGGTGAGGATGGAATGTTTTTTTATAGAAAAATAATATATGATGCATATAATTATTTGAAAAAAGATGGTGTGTTAATGTTGGAAATAGGAGATGACCAGGCTGACCAGATTGTGGATTTGCTTGATTCCGTTAATAAGTATAAGGATATCCAAGTGGTAAAAGATCTGACTTGCAGGGAAAGAGTGGTAATTGCGTTGATTAGCTAATATGTGATAAGGAGCATAAAAATGTATGAGAAAGAAAAAGAAAATTCAAATGCTAATTTAAGAGAAAAATTCTCCAAAGATCCTATTGAGGAATTGGCAAGCAGGCTTGATGCAATTGAAAGTCAGCAATTCAAACCAGCGGAAGAAAAAGGTTTCAAAGCACCCAGTTCTGCCAACATGCTCAAAAGAATGCAAAGAGAAGAGCGAAGTCAGATTAGAAGAAAAAAGCGCATGCAACGGAGCATAATACGAATTGTAATTATTGCGGTGATAACTATTGCAATATTAGCTGTGGTACTATTTAAGACGGGGATAATAGGAACTAAGGCAGACACTATCCCAGCAAATGCCGACAATCAGACTGGCGAGGAACAGACTGTAGAGGCAATGGCACAAAATGAAGAGAAGAACACGGAAATGCAAGTAGACACAGATTATGATCAATATAAATATTACAAGAAAGAAAATGAGGACAGATATACTAATTATCACAAGCAAAATTCACAAATGCCTTCAGAGCAAGTGGTCTGGAAGGTAAACGCATATCTGGATTATCCCTTTTATCAGAACGATGTTCAGTTGACAGAGAAAGAGCTGGATAGTCAGTATGTTATAGTGAATAAGTATTACAAGGTGCCAGAGGATTACAAACCAGAGGATTTGGTTGAAATCTCAGAAGGTGTTTTGGTGAGGAAAATGGCCAAAGATGCTTATGAGAAAATGCAGACAGCCGCGCAGGAAGCGGGAATGAATATTAAGGCTGTGTCTGGATTTAGAACTGTGGAATACCAACGAAATTTGTACAATCGATATCTTTCCAGTGATAAACCGGCAAATGTTGATCGTTACAGCTCAAGAGGTGGTTATAGCGAGCATCATACAGGTCTTGCAATAGATGTGGTAGGATCCTTTGGCAGTTTGACTGATTTTGAGGACACTAAGGAATCACCATGGATTTATGAAAATGCTCATAAATATGGGTTTATAGTTAGATATAATACTGATAATGAATCAGTTACCGGCTATAAGAATGAGCCATGGCATCTGAGGTATATAGGTGAGAAGGCAGCAACGGACATGAAGGAAAAAGGAGTAGGCTCCTTTGAAGAATATAAGGAAAAATATCTATAGTGAGGAGGAAGGACACATGAAGAAAAAACTAATGGTAATGGCAATTGCAATGGTATTTGCAATTACTTCTTTAGCAGGATGCGGAGAGCAGAAAGCAGAGACTACAACAGGGGGTGAAGGAGCAGCAACAGAAGAAAATGCAAATGAAAATTCTGAAAGCAAAGTTACTGAAGGAGAGGACACGGCGCTTGAGATGAAGGAATTTGCGAACTATGCAGATTGCAAAGCAGCGGTGGGGTTTAATTTCATAGTATTACCAAAGACCTATAATTATAAGCTGGATAAGATTAGCGTACTTAATGATGTCGTATCAATAGAAATGAGCTTTGCAGATGATGAAAGCGTTTTACTATTGTTGTGTACATCTGAGGGCGAAAAGAAATTGGCTACAGGAATCGCAGAAAAGACACAAGAAAAAGACGTATTGGGAATTAATGTAACATTTGGATATGGTGCTGAAGGTACAGGCTATCATTTGGCGGAATGGACTAACAATAATATGTCCTATTCAATGGATTCCTTGGGGATAACAGATGAAGAATTTGAATCAATGGTATCTGAGCTTGTGGATACAACTTTATAAAATCACTGCCAAAACCAAGGAAAATCTGAGCTGAGGTATTAAAAAACTATTAAAAAAACATTAAAAAAACAAGCAGTAAGTATCAAAAAATACTTGAAATACCCAAAACTATATGATATAGTATAAAAGCTGTGGATTAATAGAGCGAGATAAATTCATATTGAGACGAGTTCTGATTACGGCTCGTGACCAATATTGATGTGCATATAGAGGCAGGACCGCTATATCCATAAATTATGCAAAGGCGTAGCCTGAGCAGGAAAGAGGTGAAAGGCATGAAGGAAGGAATCCATCCGGACTATAAGGAATGTAAAGTAACTTGCGCATGCGGTAACACTTTTGTTACTAAATCAACCAAAGAAGAATTAAGACTAGACGTATGCTCAGCTTGCCACCCATTCTTTACAGGTCAGCAGAAGTTTATAAACAGAGGCGGCCGTGTTGAAAAGTTCAAGACAAAATATCATATCGACTAATTAAAAAACTAACCGGAATGAAAATTCCGGTTTTTTTTTACAAAAACTTGTGGTATACTAATAGATTAGATAGGTATGATAAAATTAGCAAACCCATATGGAGGGAAAAGAATGTTCGATAAATTAGATTTTATACTAGAAAAATATGAGGAATTATCTCAAAAGGTATCTGACCCGGAGATAATAAATGCCCAACCGGTTTGGCAGAAGCATATGAAAGAAATGGGTGAAATGGAGCCTATTGTAAACAAATACAAAGAGTACAAAAAAGCAAAAGAAGGTTTAGCAGAAGCGAAGGAAATGCTTGAGGAAAACGATGAGGAGCTTCGCGAAATGGCAAAGACTGAAATTTCGGAATTAGAGCCTCAAATTGATATAATTGCAAGCGAATTAAATATATTACTATTACCAAAAGATCCTAACGATGACAAGAATGTTATTCTTGAAATCAGAGCGGGAACTGGCGGAGAGGAGGCTGCTCTTTTTGGTTCAGATCTTTTGAGAATGTATATGAGATATGCAGAAAGACGCGGTTGGAAGACTGAAATGATGGATATTAACGATACAGGTCTTGGCGGAATCAAGGAAGCGGTAATCCTTATTAAAGGTAAGGGTGCTTATTCTAGGTTAAAGTTTGAGAGCGGCGCTCACAGGGTTCAGCGTGTTCCCGAGACTGAGTCTAGTGGAAGAATACACACCTCAGCAGCAACAGTGGCAGTATTGCCGGAGGTTGATGATGTGGCGGTAGATCTTAACCCAAATGATGTTAGAGTTGACGTTTACAGAGCATCCGGTAATGGTGGACAGTGTGTAAATACAACAGATTCAGCGGTAAGACTGACACATGTGCCTACAGGACTTGTTGTTACTTGCCAGGATGAGAAGTCACAGATAAAAAATAAGGATAAGGCTTTCAAGGTACTTCGTGCAAGGCTTTATGACTTGAAGGTTCAAGAACAAAATAAGGAAATTTCAGAACAGAGAAAAATCCAGGTTGGTACAGGGGATAGGAGCGAGAGAATTCGTACTTATAATTTCCCACAGGGCAGAATTTCAGACCATAGAATTGGTGTGACAATATACAAATTGGATTACTTCTTGGATGGAGATCTGGACGAAATAATAGATGGGTTGATTACAGATGATCAAGCTAAGAAAATGCAAAATTTCTAAAGTTAAAATGGCGGCAAATATGGTCTCAACGTGTACCATAACCAATTTAGTGCCGATTAGAACAATATATATAGAAAGTAAGGAAAAATGAAGACACAGATTTTAGAGAATACAAAAGAGAATATATCAAAGGCAGCAGAAATCATCAAAAATGGTGGTTTGGTGGCTTTTCCCACAGAGACAGTTTATGGGCTGGGTGCTGATGCATTAAATCCGGAAGCAGTTGGAAAGGTATATGCTGCAAAGGGCAGACCTAGCGATAACCCAATGATTGTACACATTTCAAGGGCTAGTGATATTGGACAGCTTACACCAAAGCTTTCCCAACAGATAGTTTTGCTTATTGAAAATTTTTGGCCGGGTCCACTTACGTTGGTGATGAAAAAGAAACCTAATATTCCGGGGGTAACCACAGGCGGCCTTGATACTGTAGCAGTAAGAATGCCGGACAACCCAATAGCACTTGAACTTATTAACGAAGCAGGAACACCTATTGCAGCACCAAGCGCCAATATTTCAGGCAGACCGAGTCCTACAAAGGGCAGCCATGTTATTACGGATCTTGATGGGAAAATAGATGCTATACTCATGGGTGAGGATTGCAGAGTTGGCATAGAATCAACTGTTTTAGATGTGACCGGCAAGGTCCCTACTATTTTGCGGCCTGGAATACTTACGGCAGAAGATATAGAGGCAGTACTCGGGCAAAAGGTAGAGCTTGATCCTGCATTGCTCGTAAACAGGCCTCGGGATGTGTCCAAAGGATTAGGTGGAGACGACCCTGATTTTAAGCCAAAAGCACCGGGAATGAAGTACAAGCACTATGCTCCAAAGGCTCAGATGACCATTATCGAGGGGCAGCGTGACAAGGTGAAGCGAGAGATTGAACGCGTTAAGGCACTTAATGAAAGCATTGGAAATAAAGTCGGTGTAATACTTTTTGAGGAAAAAGCATTCGTGGAGGCAGCTCATGACTTTTTTGCAGATTTAAGGGAAATGGATGAGCAGGATGTAGATTTAATACTTGCGGGAGCTTTAAGCGATGTAGATGGTGTAGGCTTTGCAGTAATGAACAGAATGCTAAAGTCAGCAGGCCATAATATAGTAAAAGTATAATATGTGTTGAACAGAACGAACTTGAAAAAAGCATATAAAGGAGATTCAAAATGAAAATTGCAATTGCAAGTGACCATGGAGGTTACCAATTAAAAGAAGAAATAAAAAAGTTGCTGAAAAATAGAAATATTGAAATCCTTGACCTTGGCACAAATTCCGAAGAGTCCGTTGATTATCCTGAATTTGGAAAGGCCTGTGGAGAAGCAGTGGCAACTGGAAAAGCTGACAAAGGCATAGTTTGTTGTGGAACAGGTATAGGTATTTCCATAGCAGCCAACAAGGTAAAAGGCATAAGATGTTCATTATGCACAGATGTTACCATGGCGAAGCTAACAAGAAGACACAACAACTCCAATGTTCTGGCAATGGGAGGAAGAACCACGGGAATAGAAACAGCCAAGGCTATTACAGAGGCATGGCTTGATACTGAATTTGAAGGCGGAAGACATCAAAGGAGAGTAGATTTACTGGACAACATGTAGTAAAAAAATTAGCGCAGGTAATACAAAAGAAAAATTGTAGATATAACAGGCAGATAAATTTAGTTAACATAAAATAATATAATATGAAGTTCCACGAAAGTGGAAACAGGAGGTAACTTATGAGTAAGGTTTATGTATTTGATCATCCACTAATCCAACACAAGACAGCGTTAATAAGAAAAGAGGAAACCAGCACAAAGGATTTCAGAGAATTAGTAAGAGAAATTGCAATGTTGATGTGTTATGAAGCAACAAGGGAGCTTCCTTTGCAGAACGTTGAAATCGAAACACCAATTTGCAGCACAACAGTAAATATGCTGAAAGGTGAGGATATTGCGATTGTTCCAATTTTGAGAGCAGGTCTTGGAATGGTAGATGGAATGTTGGCATTAGTACCAAACGCAAAAGTAGGTCACGTGGGTCTATATAGAGATCCGGAGACACATGAACCAGTAGAGTATTATTGTAAGTTACCAAATGATATAGATAAAAGAAAAATATTTGTACTTGATCCAATGTTGGCTACAGGCGGAAGTGCAGTAGCTGCAATAGATTTTATTAAGGAAAGAGGAGGCAGAAATATAAGCTTTCTATGCTTAATAGCAGCTCCAGAAGGAATAGCTGCATTGCAAAAGGCACATTCTGACATTGACATCTTTATAGCAGCTAAAGATGAAAAGCTAAATGAACATGCATATATAATCCCTGGATTGGGAGATGCAGGAGATAGGTTATACGGCACCAAATAAATTTTATAAAAAGGAAGAGGAAAAGAAAATGAATTTTATACCAGACACAGTGAGCAAACACGACAACGTGTTTGATGTGCTCAAGGAAAGAGGCTTTATAGAACAGACGACAAATGACGAAGAAATCCGCGAAATGCTTGGAAAAGAAAAAATCAAGTTTTATATAGGTTTTGACCCAACGGCAGACTGCTTGCACGTAGGTCATTTCATGCAGGTTATAATAATGATGTACATGCAGAAATACGGTCATACACCAGTGGTATTAATTGGTGGAGGAACAGGAATGGTTGGAGATCCGTCAGGCAGATCTGACATGAGACAGCTTATGACGCCGGAAACCATTCAGGCAAATTGTGATGCTTTTAAGAAGCTATTTGATAAATTTATTGACTTTGATAATAATTGGGTGTATTCACCTGGTGAAGGGGTTAATGGCAAGGGCAACGAGAGCAAAAAACCAGATATTGGTAAAGCAGTTTGCGTAAACAATGCATCATGGTTGCTGCCACTTAACTACATTGAATTTGTAAGAGATATCGGTACTCATTTCAGCGTTAGCAATATGCTTCGCGCTGAATGCTTTAAGCAAAGACTTGAAAGGGAAGGCGGCTTGTCATTCTTTGAATTCAACTATATGTTAATGCAGAGCTATGATTTCATGGTAATGGCAAGAGACTTTGACGTGAAGATGGAGTTTGGAGGTAATGACCAGTGGTCAAATATCCTAGGTGGTGTTGACCTGACAAGACGTAAAATTGACAAAAAAGTTTATGGAATGACTTTTTCTTTACTAACTACCTCAGAAGGTGTTAAAATGGGTAAGACACAAAAGGGTGCTTTATGGCTTGAGGCAGATAGAACATCGCCTTATGAGTTCTTCCAATATTGGAGAAATGTAGAAGACGCTGACGTCAATAAATGCCTGCGAATGCTTACATTCTTACCAATGGAAGAGGTTGAAAGACTTTCATCCCTTGAGGGAGCAGAGATAAATAAGGCTAAGGAAATTTTGGCATTTGAAGTAACTAAGCTTGTTCATGGTGAAGAAGCCGCAGAGAAAGCCCTTGAAGGAGCCCGTGCTGCATTTGGCGGCGGTGGAGATATGTCAAATGTACCTACTACTGAAATGACAAAGGATGATTTTGCGGGGCAAGGTATGGGAGTTGTAACACTTATTAAGACTTTGGGGTTAGTGCCTAGTAATGGTGAGGGTTTCAGAACCATAGAGCAGGGTGGATTGGCAATTGCAGGAAATAAAGTAACAGATAAGAAGCTGATGATTACTCCAGAAATGTTTGAAGACGGAAAATTGTTGATTCAAAAAGGTAAAAAAACATTCCATATGGTAATAATTAAATAATATACAAATAGGCATTGAGCCGAAAAACGTGTTCAGGCATTGAAATGTACGAGAAATTGCCAAGAGTTAACGAGGAAATAAATATTAAATTGAGGGGAATTAATAGTATGAAAAGTTTGAAGAGATTTACAGCAATAATGGTAGTTTTAACACTTATGGTTGCAGTTTTTGTAGGTTGCGGACAGAAAGAAAACATTGAATATGTTGATGAAAAAGATTCATATGTAACCTATACTGTCAATGAATTGGGATTTAACGTGATGATGAACTCAAAATTATTTGCAATTTGTACGTTGGGCGAGCCTGTAAGTGAGCACGATGCTGAGTTAGACATGGACAAGTCAGTAGTTCAGATAAACGGAATTATTGAAGAGGTAGAAGTTCCACTAGTAAGCGTACATGTTTATAATGGTGAATTTACCGAAGCAGATTTTGAAGAAAAAAGTCCAATGATGGTTTATGCCGGAACTGAAAATGGGCTTACCTATACCTTGCTCTACTCAGAAGAGGCGGGCGGACTGCTCAGCGAAGAACAGCTTACTGCTTATAATGATATAATGAACAATTATGTTGTAGGGATGGAAAAGGAAATGAAATTCTTTGAACCTGGCACCTATGTGGAGCCAGTGGAAGGAAACAAGGGAGAACCATTGGATGATGAAACCTTACAAATGTATCTTAAGGAAACAACACCTACAGACTTAGATACTGTTTCTGAGTAAAACGCAAAAAATAAAGCTATTTCTAAGTAAAATATAAAACTTTAAAAATACAATTAGTTTTTGTTGGTATAGGAAATTGTGGCAGAAAAATGAAAAAAGATGATCAATCCACAGTAAAACAAAATATTTCAGAAAAAAACAACAGACTCTCGGGGAATCTCCTCGGGAGTTTTTGCACTAAGTTTGGTTATAGATGGAGCAGTTGTTTTGATACAGATGTATTTAAACCTGATTTTCAAGAAACCCACAGCGAAATTGAAGATTATGAAAGTAAGATCAACACTATGTGCAAGAATAAGGCAAAAATTATGAGCAAGGCCAAAATTAAGAGGCTGCAATGCATAACAGATATATATATATTGTTGATGTTCTTGGTATATCCCCTAATTGTCGGTTCTCAGGGCTATTTAAATATTACAAAGGTAAAATTCAATTTCTTTTTTGCGGCAACATTGGCATATGTGGCTTTAATGCTAGGAATTATCATTTTTTCAGTTTGTGCAGAAAAATTCAAGTCACACTTAAAACTAAAAAACGAGCTAAAGTGCGAATTAAAATGTGAAGCAAAGTATGAATCAAAATCTGAAACAAAGTATGAACCTAAATATGATATAAAAAAGCCATATTTGGTGGAATTATTGGTGATAACTTTTCTGTTATTTACTACATTTTCAGCGATCTTATCTCCTTATGGCTTTTGGAATATTTTTGGTTTTGGCAAAAATCAAGGATTACTGAATATCTGGCTTTACGGCAGCTGCTTCTTGTTAATTTTCCGATATGGCAGACCAGCATTGTGGCATATATATATTCTTTCAATATCAGCAGTAATCAACTGCGGAATATTTTTTCTGCAATACGTAGGACTAAATCCATTTTGGCTTTACCCCAAGAGCTATGGCTACAACGATGGGTTTGTTGAGTTTGCGGGAAACTTTGCAGGACTGATTGGCAATGTTGATATTTTTGCGGGATTTCTATCAGTTTTAATAGCTCTATTAATAGGGCTATTATTGTTTAAATCAATCCGCTGGCTGATGATACAATTAATGATATCAGTTTTGGCATTGGTTTTGTTGCAGGTCAGTTCGGGATTACTGGCTGCTTTGGCAGTAAATTTATTCTTGCTAGTACTAATAGCATTTTTTTTCGCTGGGGAAAAAAGAAGGAAGGGAGTTATTATAACAATATCACTGTTAACGGCAATGCTTTTAACATTTGGATTTGTATCAAGCTTGGGAATGTTTTCAGATTTTCAAGAGAATTTTAAGCATAAAGTTCAATTAAATTTAGAGAGGGATTCAGTCTTTCAGGCGGAATCTCAATTAAATTCACAAGGAGACTCCCAAGTAGTGCCCAAATTCAATTCGAACGGAGACTCCCAAGTAGTGTCCAAATTCAATTCAAATGAAATAAGCTCGGGTAGAATTTACATTTGGAAAAATACAATAAAGGCTTTAAAAGAAAGTTCTGCAAAAGAAATTGCTTTTGGAACTGGTTCGAATTCTTTTCAACAGCGTACAGGATTAATATTTAAAAGATATGATGCTAACCACGATAAACAAATAGTTTCAATTGTGACTTCGGCTCATAATTTATACTTGGATATATTGATGAACTATGGGTTGGTTGGGCTGTTAATATATCTAATACTACTTAGTAGTATTCTTTATTTGAGTCAACCCTTTAAATTAAATAGGGTTACATTAATCTTTCCCATAGAAAAACATAACCTAAAAGTGTTTTCATTTGGAACAACACGAGAGGGGTTTACATTTTCGTGGATGTTAGCAGTACTCTCATATTCAATATTTGCATTTTTTTCAATTTCAACATTTATTATTATGCCATATTTTATAATTGCAACAGC